>JBFMAX010000020.1 GCA_040755395.1 Nitrospirota bacterium | reverse complement strand
CTGGTGGCCTCGTCGAAAATGAGAATCCGGGGATTGGCCACGAGCGCGCGGGCGATGGCGATCCGCTGCCGTTGCCCGCCGGAGAGGGAGCACCCCTGTTCGCCCACCAGCGTGTCGTAGCCTTCGGGCAACTCGAGAATGAAGTCATGCGCGCCGGCCAGTTTCGCCGCCTCGATGACCCGGTCCATCGAGATGGCGGGATTCGTGAGTGCGATGTTGTCCCGCACCGAACGGTTGAACAGAAAATTCTCTTGCAGCACGACACCCACCTGTCGCCGGAGCCACGAAGGGTCCACCTGTGCCAGATCCACTCCATCGACCAGGACGCGGCCCCGTTCCGGCACATAGAGCCGCTGGATCAACTTGGCGATGGTGCTCTTGCCAGAGCCTGAGCGCCCGACAATGCCGATCACGGTTCCGGGCTGGACAGCGAAGGACACCTTGCGCAGGACCTCCGGCCCATCCGGCCGATACCGGAACGTCACCTCATCGAAGACGATCTGCCCGGCCACGCGCGGCAAGGTGGTCCGACTGGGATTGTAGGCAGGCTCCGGGCGGGTGTTGAGCACGTCGCCTAATCGCTGGACCGAGATGCCGACCTGCTGGAACTCCTGCCAGAGATTGACGATCCGCAAGAGCGGCCCGGTCACCTGACTCGACAACATGTTGAAGGCAATGAGTTGGCCGATGCTGAGGTCGCCGCCGATGACCAGATACGCGCCCGTCCAGAGCACGGCGATCGTCGTGACTTTCTGAATGAACGAGGCGATCTGGCTGGCTACGGTCATGAGACTGGTCGCCCGGAAGCTGGCGCGCACATAGCCGGCAAGCTGCTCGTCCCATCGCCGCTGGAGCGGCGGCTCGACGGCGAGCGCCTTCACAGTCTGAATGCCGCTGATCGCCTCGACCAGAAACGCCTGATTCTCGGCCCCGCGAGTGAACTTTTCGTTCAGCCGCGCCCGGATGATGGGCGTGATGACGATCGACAGGAAGGCATAGAGCGGCATCGATCCCAGCACCACCAGTGTGAGCAGCGAGCTGTAGACCCACATGACCACGAGGAGCACGACGGTGAAGACCAGGTCGAGGACGACGGTAACGGAATTGCTGGTGAGAAATTGCCGGATGTGCTCCAGCTCCCGGACCCGCGCGACCGTGTCCCCCACCCGGCGGGCCTCGAAATAGGCCAACGGCAGAGCCAGGATATGACGGAACAACTGCGCGCCTAATCCCACATCGATCCGATTGGTCGTATGGGCGAAGAGATACGTGCGGAGGCCGCCCAGCGTGGCATCGAAGAGCGCCAACGCGACCATGCCGATGGCGAGCACATGCAAGGTGGTGAAGCCCTTGTGCACCAGCACCTTGTCGATGACCACTTGGGTGAACAGCGGCGTGAGCAACCCAAACAGTTGCAGGAAGAATGACGCGATCAGGACTTCCCCGAGCAAGCAGCGATATTTGACGATGGCCGGGATGAACCAGGTGAAGTCGAACTTCAAGTCCTGTGGGCGGAGGTGGGCCCGCTTGGTGAACAGCAGCAGATGGCCCGACCAGTTTTGTTCGAAATCCGCCCGTGCCACGATCAGCGGGCGTCCTGCGAGCGGGTCCTGCACCAGGACCTTGTCGCCGTCTACTTTGGCGAGCACGACATACCGGCCATCCCTGCGCTTGGCAAGGGCGGGCAGCGGCGTGCCGGCCAGCTTGGTCCATTCAGTGTGGACAAACCCGGCCTTGAAGCCCAGGTGCTTGGCGGCACGAAGCAGGTCGCGATCGGAGAGAAGCGAACCAGAATCGCCGAACTGATGGCGCAACTGGGCCCCATCGGCCGGCAGATCATAGAAGCGGGCAATGAGCAGCAGGCAGAGGAGCCCGGTGTCCTTGTCGGGAGAGACAGGCGAGGCAGAGTCTCTTTCTGTGGGGCTCTCTGTGGCGAGGGCCATCCTCTGGCCTCTACATGGCCGGCGACAATCCTCTAGGGCCTCGCTTCTCTTTTCCCACGCACCCCGACCAGGACCTGCTGCAGTTGCTGGTGCAGGCGCTGCAAGACATCCAGCCCCAGCGCCACCCGCACCACGAGCTTGCCGTCGAGGCTGTCGGGGATCGTTTTGCCGTCACGCGCGGTGCGGGCGAGCATGGCCAGCATCGCGGGTTCAATGAACCCGAAGTCGAGATAGGCGATGCCCTGCGCCACGCCGACCGACGTGTAATTGGCCAACACCGGTTGATCCGCGTGCTCGACCGGCGTCAGCGTCACCTTCAAGGCAACCATGTTCTCGTTTCGTTCCGCCATGGCGTTCTCCAATATTCCTCCGTGATACCCCAACCTCTTTCTCGGCTGCATGGCCATCGCTCATGTAGACTGCAACCTAAAGATTGTCAACGACGAAAAAGTACCAGTCTTTGTAGGAAGATTCCTACGCGCAGCCGACGCGGGAAGGATTCGCGATCAGATCATGCTCAGAAATGTACAAGGCCCCGGTGTTCTGGCGGATACCGGACGGCTTCTCTCCTCCTCTTCACACCCAGTTTGACGAAGACCTGCCGCACATGATTCTTCACCGTTTGCACTTCGATCTCGAGCCTGACTGCAACGTCCTTGTTGCTCAAGCCTTCTTCCAACAATTGGAGGATTTCCCGTTCACGACGGGTCAGAAAGATACATACGGATAGCCACTTGGGCGAGCTTTCACCGTGCGAGACAGGAACACGTGCACCGTTGGCGTGACATTCGTTCATTCCTCAACCCCTGCCTTCATCATCTAAACTTCATCCCCACCAGGTAGATGTTGTCGCAGGCGAGAGGTAACGGGCTGACCCACCGCACTTCCGCCTGGCGGGGTGAAAGAAGCGGCGGCTCCGGCGGCGAGATGGCGAGGCGCAGGATGTTGCCTACGGTCGGCGCCCAATCCAAAAGCAGGCACAGGCCGCCGTCCCCGACATTGATGGTCAGTCCCGTGCCTTCCCGACGAGGTTCCGCGCCAAGCGCGTCGCCCGGGGTCCGATATTCGTACCGAACCAGGCGCTGGATCGATTGCCGCTCCCCTCGCGCGGGCACATCCAGGCGCTCCGCCCATGGCGGTCGTTGTTCACTCATGGTGTGGACTCCTGTGTGAAGGTTTTCCAATTTCGCTCCGCCTGGGCTTTCGCCGCCGGCGCATGCTCGGCGCAGTCGATCCGCAGCAGCCGATCGCCGAACGGTGCGTTCACGTAGGCGCAATGGTGCGGCCGTTCCGGATCGGCGTACACGCGAGGCCGGAAGTAGCGGCAGGTGACACACATGCGCGCGACCGGGATCTCGTTCCGCTCCTGCAGCGTCCGGATCATCTTGACCAGGATCCGCAGCAACGACTCTTGTTCCGCAACGGGCAGTTGATCCGCGGCGGCGGCGAGAAAATCCGGCCAGCCGGCGCCTTTGTCCGCTTTGCGCATGCCTGCGGCGGTCAGCCTGACGGTCCTGACGCGCCGGTCCGCCTTCGACCGGCTCTTGCGCACCCACCCCTTTTCTTCCAACGTCCGGATGACGTCGGACGCGGTGGGGAGCGCGACCGCCAGCTCTTGCGCCAAAGCTGACATGGTCGCTTCGTCGCCGAACCGCATGCGCAGCAATGCCAGGGTCTGTCCCTGCAGAGGCGTGACCTTGCGGCGATTGGCCTCTTTCCAGGCACGGCTCTTCATGGCCAGCCCGATTTTTTGCAGGCCGGCCACCACTCGGTTACTCAGCGGTTCGGAGGTGCGTTCCAACTGATCGTTCACGTGTCAGCCTTTTCCTACATTTTAGGAGTATTATTTAGCATTCCTAAGTGATGAGGCCGGCGACTCTAGGGGAACGCCGCGCCGGCTGTCAAGCCTCTTTTTTGGGCCACCGTCGTATGGGATGTCTCGGCGGACGCGCCCCCGACAAGGCCTTGTGTCGCATTGACAAGCCTTGCATGACTGCCTATGATGCCTCCGATGTTTTATTGAGCCGCTCCCCCAGACAATGCATCGATGACGCTCCAGGAACTCGCCCGATCTTTGCACAACTGCCAGCGCTGCAAGCTCTCGAAGCTGGGCCGCACCCAGGTGGTCTTCGGCGTCGGGAACCCGCACGCGACGATCATGTTCGTGGGCGAGGCACCGGGGTTTTACGAAGATCAGCAGGGCGAGCCGTTCGTGGGGGCGGCGGGGAAATTGCTGAACGAGTTGCTGGCCTCGGCCGGGCTGTCGCGGTTGGACATTTATATCGCCAACGTCATCAAGTGTCGGCCGCCCAACAATCGCGATCCCGAACCCGACGAGGTCGAGACCTGCAAACCGTTCCTGATGCAGCAGATCAGTCTGATTAAGCCGAAGCTGGTCTGCACGTTGGGGAATTGGGCGACGCAGACGTTGCTGGAACGGAAGGTGGGCATTACCAAAGTGCGCGGGCAGGCGTTCTACCAGAAGGATTTCGTGATCTTCCCCCTGCTCCACCCGGCCGCCGCCCTGCACCAGGGCGGGCTGCTTGCGCCGTTGCGCGAGGATTTCAAGAAACTGAAGGAATTTCTCGACCGCCACAGCCGGGAGCAACCGGCGACCGAGGCCGATTCCGCTCCTGGCACCGGGGCGCTGCATATCGAACCGCCCTCGCAGGTCCAGCAGATGGACCTGTTCGGATCATAAGTAAGCATCCCCTCACCTTCATCCTCTCCATGGCCCATTGCAATGGCGACCCCATGCATTCACCCGCTGTAATCGGGAGCAACGGGTACCCGAGCAGTGGGTCCCCCGGCAATGGGCACCCCGGGAGAGGAGCGGTTGCGAGGAAGCGAGACGGGGAGTTGCTTTAAGCTTTTCAGGCTTTGGCGGGATCCTTCGGCGTTTGGGCGGCAGGCTGGTCGGTTTTTTTGTCGGTCGTTTCTCCTTCCTCGGCGGCTTCTTCCTTCTTCTCCTCTTCGGGCTCCTCGAACCAGTTGACGAGCATGTCCTCCCACCAGGCTTCGTCCACCTCGGGCCCCGGGTCCACACCGAGATAGGCCACGTCCTCCTTCGTGATCGACGGGCCCACCTGCTGCGGCTGGAACTTCGCCCGGTCGATGACTTCTTTCGTCGCATACCCGCCCACGATCCACGTATCCGGATCGGCGCGGCGGGACTTGTACGCCTTGAGGCCGAGCTTCAGGTACATGAAGATCTGCCGCTGCGCCTCATCGCTCACGCCCGACTGCGGCAGGCTCAAGGTTTTCTCGATCTTCTTGCGCCAATGCCGGTCGTCGTAGCGCGACGTAATCATTTGCAGCATTTTTTTCCCGTCTTCCGCATTCAGAGCCATTACTCTCCTTAGCAAACAGCGCATACCGGACAGCGAGTAGCCCTAAGCTATTCGCTATCAGCTACGAGCTACGCGCTCTTCAAATGTTGTTTGAAAAACGCCAGCGTGCGCGTCCAGGCATCCTTGGCCTCCGCCGGCTTGTACACATCCTTCCGCGTATCGTTGAAGAACGCGTGCGGCGCGCCGGGATAGGTCTTGATCTCGCCCGGCCTGTTGTACTTTTTGAGAGCGGCGGCCAACCGCTGCACGTCGGCCTTGGTGATCCACCCGTCTTCTTCTCCATAGATATAGAGCACCGGGCAGGCCAGCTTCTGCAGCGGCGTGTCCGGATTCGGCACCTGCCCGTAGAAGGGGACCGCAGCCTTGATCTCGTGATTGACGCAGGGAAGCATCAGCGCATAGGAGCCGCCCATGCAGAACCCGATGACCCCGATCCGGGCAGGATCGACCTCCGGCACGCTTTTGAGATACGCCACCGTGGCATTCAGATCTTTCAGGCCGTCTTCCTGTTTCAACTGACCCATCAACTCTCCCGCGCGTTTGGGATTGCTGTTCGGCACGACCTCGTTCTGGAACCGCGAATAGAGATCCGGCGCGATCGCGACATAGCCTTCCGCCGCGAACCGGCGCGCGACGTCCTTGATATGGTCGTTCAACCCCCACCATTCCTGGACGACGATGACGGCGGGCCGCTTTTCCTTGGTCTGCGGACCCACGAGATACGCCCGCACCGTCACGCCGTCGCTCCGATACTGCACCATCATGTCTTTGATCTCAACCATAACTCACCTCCTGAAGAGCGAACAGCGAACAGCCAGCCGCCAACAGCAAGAAGCTGTGCGTTTGAGGCGATTTGCGACTTGCTATCAGCTATTCGCTACCGGCTAATTCCCCGCGATCGTCATCTCCGCAATTTTGATCGTCGGGCTGGCGATGCGGCCGCGAAAGACCAGATCGCTCCCGATCATCTCGATGTCTGCGAACATCTGCTTCAAATTCCCGGCGATGGTGATTTCCTCGACCGGATAGGCCAGTTCCCCGCGTTCGATCCAAAACCCGCACACGCCGCGCGAGTAGTCCCCAGTCACCATGTTGACGCCGAAGCCGATCAGTTCCGTTACGTAGAGGCCCTGGCGCACCGAAGCGATGAGTTCTTCCGGACTCTTGGTTCCCGGCACCAGGTAAAAATTGGTCGGCCCGACCGACGGACTTTCGCCGACGCTGCGCGAGGCGTTGCCGGTGGAAGCCAGTCCGAGCTTTTTGCCCGAATAGGTGTCCAGAAGATAGCTCTTCAGAACGCCTCGTTCGACCACAGTGGTCTTTCTCGTCGGCAGCCCTTCTCCGTCGAACGGACGCGACCCCAGCCCGCCCGGCATCCGGCCGTCGTCGTAGACGGTCACGAAATCCGGCGCGAGTGGCTTGCCGAGATATCCCGCCAAGAAGGAGGCTCCTTTATAAATGGCATAGCCGGAGGCGGCGCTGCAGAGGTTGCCCAACAGACTGCCCGCCGTTTCCTGGTCGAAGATGACCGGCGCCCGACGGGTAGCGACCTTCTTCGCCCCCAATCGCCGTACCGCACGGCGGGCCGCCTCCTGTCCGATCGTCTCCGGGCTGTCCAGCTTGGCGAACTTCCGCTGCACGCTGTACCAGGCATCGCGCTGCATGGCGCCGGAACCCGGCTCCGTCGCGATCGGCGACACCGACAGCGAGAAGCTGGAGCTTCGGTACTCGCCCACGAACCCGTGACTGTTCGCCAGCACGATGCGCCCGGACGAGGAATCGAACTCCGCCCCTTCCGAATTCGTCACTCGCGTGTCCACGGCAAACGCGGCGGCTTCCGCCCGTCGCGCCAGTTCGATCTGGACATCGGTCTGCAGTTTCGTGGGATCGTACAGGTCCAGATCGGGCACATCCTTCGCCATGAGATCCGCAGCCGGCAGGCCGGACAGCGTGTCTTCGACGACCGCCTGCGCCAGCTCACACGTGTCCCGCACGAACCGGTCCAGCGACTCCCGCGAGAAGTCCGACGTGGACGAACTGGCCGACCGTTTCCCGAAAAAGACCCTGAGCCCCAAGCGCTTCTCCCTGGCCTTGGTCAAGCGGTCCACGGCTCCCAGCCGGACCTGGATCGACAACGTCTCCCCATCGGCCACCAGGACATCCGCTTCCGTCGCCCCGCAACGCCTGGCCCGGTCAAGAATATCGGCGGCGAGATCGGCGAACCTGTCGGACTGTATGACTTCTCTTTCCATCTCCCCGCCACTACCAGAAGAGCGACTGGATTCGCCTCCACTGCGCGCATCGAACGAGCACTGTTTCATCGTGCGCGTTCTGTGAGCACAGAGGCGGATCCAGTCGCAGCTTCACGCCCTCGTCCCCCCCACCGTGATCTCGTCGATCCGAATGGTCGGCAGGCCGACCCCCACCGGCACCGACTGGCCTTCTTTGCCGCAGGTGCCGATACCCTCGTCGAGCTTGAGATCGCGTCCCACCATCGAGACCTTGGTCAGAATCTCCGGACCGTTCCCGATCAGCGTCGCGCCTTTGACCGGTTTCGTGATCCTGCCGTCTTCGATGAGATAGGCCTCGCTGGCGGAGAACACGAACTTGCCGTTCGTGATGTCCACCTGGCCGCCGCCGAACGACACGGCGTAGAGGCCGCGCTTGACCGACCGGATGATGTCCTGCGGATCGAACTCACCCGCCAACATGAAGGTATTCGTCATGCGCGGCAGGACGACGCTTTGATAGCTTTCCCGCCGCCCGTTGCCGGTCAGCGGGATGCCCATCAACCGCGCATTCAGCCGATCGGTGATATAGCCGCGAAGAATCCCTTTTTCGATCAAGACCGTGCGGCTCGTCGGCGTCCCCTCGTCGTCCATGTTCAGCGAACCGCGGCGGAACGGCAAGGTGCCGTCGTCGACGACCGTGCAAACTTCCGAGGCCACCCGCTTGCCGATCAGATTGGAGAAAGCGGAGGTCTTCTTGCGATTGAAATCCGCCTCCAGCCCATGGCCGACCGCTTCGTGCAATAGAATGCCGGGCCAGCCCCCCGCCAGCACCACCGGCATCACGCCGGCCGGCGCGTCCACCGCGCCGAGGTTCAGGATCGCCTGGCGCGCCGCTTCTCTGGCGTACTGCAGGTGGCGGTTGCCCTCCCGATACCATTCAAACCCGATGCGCCCTCCGCCGCCGAAGGTCCCGACCTGGCGGTTGCCGTTCTCTTCCGCAATGCAGGTGACCTGCAGGCGGGACAGCGGCTGGACATCGCCGACCAGACGGCCCTCCGAGGTCGCCACGACCACGACTTTGTACTCCGTGTTGAAGGATGCGATGACGTTCTTGATCCGCGGATCGTACCGGCGGGCTTCCGCATCGATCTCGTTGAGAAGCGCCACCCGGTCCTTCGTCGCTACTTCGACGGCTTCGCGTTCGACCCGATACAAGTCGTGCGGCGGGCGTTCGCGGTGGGTCACCGGCAGGGAGTCGGTTCCTTGGGGCGAGGCTGCGATATAGCGGGCCGCGTCGGCCGCGATCTCCAGATCCCGGCGGGTCAACTCGTCGGAGTATGCAAACCCCGTTTTTTCTCCGGCGATCGCCCTGAGACCGACTCCTCGAGAGACGCTCTTGGCCGCCCGCTTGACGATGCCTTCTTCCAGAGAGACCGATTCCGATTGTCTCGATTCAAAATAGAGGTCGGCGTAATCCACGTCCCGGACCTTCATCCGTCCGAGGACCTGTTGAATTTCCCGGTCGGTTACACCGAAACAGGCGAGTTCGACGGTATGCTCGACGGCCATGCGGCAGGTTCCTTTCTCCCAATCACGACGGCGGAGTATATCGGCGAACGCCGAGGCATTTCAACGCGCGCCGCGGCATGACGGCAAAACCCGCGGCTTTGGCCGGGAATTCGTGAATATTGTTTGACTTTTGCCGACCCCGCCAGTAGACTTTGCCTCGCCTGCCGCGCCTCTGCACAGAAAGGATTATTATCCATTTACGCGCTCCAATGACGAAAAGCACCGCTCTCGATACGGAACAACTCTCCGAAGGCGAGTTGCTCTCGCGGCTGGATCCGGATCTCCTTCCCAAGCATGTCGCCGTCATCATGGACGGGAACGGCCGTTGGGCCGAACTTCGTGGATTGCCTCGCATCGCGGGACACCGGGAAGGCATCAAATCGGTTCGCGAAGTCATCACTCTGTGCCTGGAACTGGGCATCCACGCGCTCACCATCTACGCCTTTTCCCAGGAGAACTGGAACCGCCCGCCGCAGGAGATCGATGCGTTGATGGAATTATTGGAGCACTATCTGGCGACGGAGCGATCGAGCCTCGTGGAACAGGGTGTCCGGTTCCGCACCATCGGGCGCGTCGCCGCTCTGCCTTCGTCCGCCCTGCATTGGGTCCGCACGACGGAGCAGGAAACCGCTCATCTCGACAAACTGATCCTGACGGTGGCACTCAGTTATGGAGGCCGATCTGAAATCGTCGACGCAGTCTCTCGGATCGTCCGCGAGTGTCAGCGCGGGGCTCTGCGTCCGGAAGACATCGACGAGGCCCTGTTTCAGCGTTACCTGTCCACGAGCGACTTACCTGATCCGGATTTGTTGATTCGCACGAGCGGCGAAATGCGGATCAGCAATTTCCTCCTCTGGCAACTCGCCTACACCGAACTGTACTTTACGCCGACGCTGTGGCCGGACTTCCGGCGGCGTGAAGCGCTCCTGGCGCTGTTGGACTATCAACGCCGGGATCGCCGGTTCGGTCGCGTGTTTAGCGCCGTTTCTCCTCAGATCGGATTGTGAAACAGGGAGCCGTGGAGTGCGGAGCGGAAGGCCAGCAGCCTGTCGGAACTCTGCCTTCGACACCCAGACGGCTGGACATCCGCCGCGTCTATCCGGCGCTGATTTTCGCTCCGCTTTTTTACCTTCTGGTCCGGTATCTCCCGCCTTCCGCTTTCTTCATCCTCATCCTGGCCGCCAGCGTGTTGGCGACTGGCGAATTCTACCGGCTGCACTTCCGAGCCGAGCACGGGACGGTCCCGATCCTGTTCGGGCTTGGAGCGACCGCCCTGCTGCTCACGAGCATGCAGTGGCCGGGCCTGGTCTCGGAACAGACCGCGCTCCTGCTCACGGTGGTCGGCTCGCTGCTGCTTCCCCTGTTTTCCCGACGGGACGCGAGCCGGGCGCTGACGGACAGCACCGTCTTGGCATTCGGGGTGCTGTACGTCGGGTTCACCCTGGGCCATCTGCTCCGAACCCGCGCGCTGGAAGGCGGCGAGTTCCTCGTCTTCTTCGTCGTCCTGACCACGTGGGCCGGGGACACGGGAGCCTATTACGTCGGCACGCTTTTCGGTCGGAGAAAATTGACGCCGACGATCAGCCCGAACAAGACCGTCGAAGGCCTGGTCGGAGGGTTCGCGTGTTCCGTCCTGACGGCGTTTGCAGCCCGTGCGTGGTTTCTTCCCTCTTTTACAACGGTCGATTGTGTCGCGCTCGGGCTGCTTTTGGCCGCCGTGGGGTTGGCGGGAGACCTGGCGGAATCGGCGATGAAGCGCAGCGCAGGCGTCAAGGATTCCGGGGGGCTGCTCCCCGGACACGGCGGAATGCTCGACCGGCTCGATAGCCTATTGTTTACGGCTCCGGCGTTCTACTACTATGTGACCCTAGTCAAAGGATAGACGTCAGCGGTCAGCTCAGAGTCATGAAGGATTCGACATGAAAAAAATCGTGATTCTCGGATCGACGGGATCGATCGGGACGAATACGCTGGATATTGTCGACCGATTTCCCGGCGAATTTCAGGTCGTCGGCCTCACGGCCGGTGCGAATGACGAAAAACTCGAGGAACAGATCCGCCGCTACAAGCCGGCCTTCGTCGCTCTGTCGAACACATCGGCGGCCGCGAAATTGCGCGACCGGTGTCGAGACCTCTCCGTGGACATCCTCTCCGGCATGGACGGCGTCGCGGAAGTCGCACGGACGCCGGACGCCGAACTGGTCATTTCCGCGATCGTCGGCGGAGCAGGGCTGGTCCCGACTCTGGCCGCCATCCGCTCCGGCAAGCATGTCGCCCTGGCGAACAAAGAACCGATGGTCATGGCCGGGAAACTCATGCAGGAAGAAGCGCGCAAGCACGGCGTGCGGATCTTCCCGGTGGACAGCGAACATAGCGCGATTTTCCAGTCCCTCGAGGGCCATCGTCGCGAGGATGTCCGGCGCCTCATTCTGACGGCCTCCGGCGGGCCTCTGTGGGACTTTTCCCGCGCGCAACTGCAGGACGTGAAACCGGAACGGGCGCTGCAGCATCCCAACTGGAAGATGGGAGCCAAAATCACGATCGATTCGGCCACCCTGATGAACAAGGGACTCGAAGTGGTCGAAGCCCGCTGGCTGTTCGATATCGCGGCCTCGCGGATCGACGTGCTGATCCATCGGGAAAGCATCGTCCATTCTCTGGTAGAATATGAAGACCGATCCATCATCGCCCAGCTTGGATTGCCCGACATGCGCACCCCTATTTCGTACGCCATGCGCTATCCCGAACGCATGCCGCTCGATTTGCCGTCATTGGATCTGGCGGCGATCGGCAAGCTGACCTTCTTTACGCCGGATCATGACCGGTTTCCCTGCCTGAATCTGGGCTATGAGGCCTTGCGCATCGGCGGCACGATGCCGGCGACGCTGAACGCCGCCAATGAGGTTGCCGTGGAGGCGTATTTGCAGGAAGGCATCCGTTTCACGGACATCGCCGAGGTGATCCGGAGCACCATGGAAGCCCACGCGCCTCGGGAGGTCGAGTCGATTAGCGACGCTCTCGAAGCCGACCGCTGGGCCAGAGAGAAAGCCGAAGCGCTGGTGCACGCGTTGGCGCGCTGACACCGCGAGTGAATTCTGAATTATGAATTCTGAATTCTGAGTGATGAGTTCTGAGCTGCCGATAAAGGAGTAATGACGTGGTTGCCGCATTCACCTGGTCTCCGGACACCATCTGGGTTTTGGGTCAGAAGGTATGGTGGTTTTTGGTGGTGCTCGGAATATTGGTGGCCTTTCACGAACTGGGGCATTTCCTGGCCGCCCGGTGGGTCGGTGTGAAGGTGTTGAAATTCTCCCTGGGCTTCGGACCGAAACTGTTCGGACGCCAAGTGGGCGAAACCGAATACTTGGTGTCGGCGGTGCCCCTGGGCGGCTACGTCAAACTCTTCGGCGAAGACGAGACCGAAGCGCTCACGCCGGAGGACCGAAAGCGGTCGTTCGCACATCAATCGTTGTCCGGCAAAGTGTTGATCGTCGCCGCCGGGCCAGGGTTCAATTTCATCCTGGCCTATGTGATCTTTTTCGGTTGGCTGTCGACCGGTTCTCCCTTGTTCGTCCCCACGTTCCGCGACCTGAGCCCGGATGTCGAGGCGTTGCTGCCCGGTTCTCCCGCTGATCGAGCCGGGATCAAAGTGGGCGACCGGATCATCCGTGTCAACGAGCGGGATATCTCGACGCGCAGCGAGCTGTTCGACGCCGTCGCGAAGAGCCGCGGCAAGCAATTGACGCTGGACGTGCGACGGAGCGGTCAGATCAGGACGGTTCTCGTGACCCCTGAGCCGGTGTCCGGGCAGGAGGCGGGTTCGGAGGAGTTGGCGTATCGCATCGGCATCGAGGAGACCGCGCCTCTCGTGACCGCCGTGATGCACGGATCGCCGGCTGCGCAAGCCGGGCTCAAGGAAGGAGACCGGATCGTCAAGATCGAAGATCAGGAGATTCATACCTGGTCCCAGATGACCGGCCTCGTCAAGGAAAGCCCGAATCGGGCCCTCCGGTTCGAAGTCCTGCGGGACGGCGCCCGCGTCTCACTGATTGTGACGCCGGCCGCCGAGAAGGCCACGGTCAACGGTCAGCCGGTGGAAATCGGGAAGATCGGCATTTCGGGTCCCGGCCGTTCCATCATCCGCGCCGCCAATCCGTTGACGGCGGTGTATCATGGGCTGGAGGCGACATGGGGCTGGACCGAACTCACGACCATCGGGCTTTACAAGATGATCGTTGGAGACATTTCCAGCAAGAACATCGGAGGGCCGCTTACCATCGCCAACATTTCCGGCGAAGCGGCTTCGCAAGGCGCGTCCAGCGTGGTCTTCCTGATCGCGATCCTGAGCATCAACCTTGGGGTGCTGAATCTGCTCCCGATTCCCGTTTTGGACGGCGGGCACTTGCTGTTTTTCGGTATCGAGGCGATCCTCCGCAAACCGCTGGGCGAGCGGCAGCGTGAACTTGCCCAGCAAGTCGGCTTGCTTCTCCTTGTCGGCATCATGATCTTCGCGTTCTGGAACGACCTGGAACGGTTGTTCTACCGATAACAGCTTTCAGCAATCAGCCATCGGCTGTTGGCTTTCAGCAAAATGGCACGACTTCTTTTCGACGCTCGGTTAACACAGTCAGCACAAGTTCCGCTTTCGGAAGTTCTCCTTCTGAAGCTGAGGGCTGACCACTGACGGCTGACCGCTCATCACACCCATGCGCACCTCGCAAATTCTCATCCCCACTCTTCGCGATGATCCGGGCGAAGCCGAGACCGTCAGCCACCGGTTGATGTTACGAGCCGGCATGATCCGGAAGGTCGCCGCCGGCATTTACACCTATCTTCCCCTCGGTCTCCGCGTCATCCGGAAAATCGAGCACATCATCCGGGAAGAAATGAACCGGGCCGGCGCGCAGGAAGTGCTGATGCCCATCGCGTCACCGGCCGAGCTGTGGCGCGAGACCGGGCGCTGGGACTACTACGGGAAGGAGCTGCTCCGCTTCAAGGACCGGCACGATCGGGACTTCTGCCTGGGCCCCACGCACGAGGAAGTCATCACGGATCTCTTCCGGCGCGAGGTTCGGTCATACCGCCAGCTCCCGCTCAACTTCTATCAGATCCAGACCAAGTTTCGCGACGAGATCCGCCCTCGCTTCGGCCTCATGCGGGGGCGGGAATTCATCATGAAGGACGCCTACAGTTTCGATCGGGACGAAGAAGGCGCCAAGCTGAGCTATCAGAAGATGTACGACGCCTACACGCGCATCTTCACGCGGTGCGGGCTGACCTTCCGCGCAGTCGAAGCCGACACGGGCCTGATCGGCGGGTCTTCCTCCCACGAGTTCATGGTGCTGGCGGAGACGGGCGAAGAGACGATCGTCTATAGCGACCAGGGCAGCTATGCGGCCAACGTCGAGCGGGCCGAAGTGTTGCCCGAACCGGAGCGTTCGCCAGAGGCGCCTCGGCCGCTCCGGGAAGTCGCCACGCCGAATTGCCGCACGGTGGAGGAGGTGACTGCGTTCCTCAAGATTCCCCCGCAGCGTCTGGTGAAGACGCTGCTGTACAAGACCCCCAAGGACTCGATCGCCGTGCTGGTCCGCGGCGATCACGACGTCAACGAGATCAAATTGAAAAAAGTGCTCGGCGTGCAGGAAAGCGAGCTGGCCGATCCCGAGACGGTCGCCGCGCTGACCGGGGCGCCGGTCGGGTTCGCGGGACCGATCGGGCTCGCACAGGTCCGCATCGTCGCGGACCAGGCCGTGAGGGCGATGCGCAACTTCGTGGTCGGAGGAAACAAAGCCGACACGCACTACGTCGACGCGAACTGGGACCGCGATTTCATCGTGGAGCAGTTTGCCGACCTGCGGAACGCTCGAGCCGGCGACCCGTCGCCGAGAGGCGACGGAATCCTGAAAGTCGCCAAGGGAATCGAAGTGGGCCACGTCTTCATGCTGGGCACCAAATACAGCCAGGCGATGAAGGCCACCTTCCTCGACCCTCAGGGACGGGAAACGTTGGCAGTCATGGGATGTTACGGCATCGGCGTGGGCCGGACGGCCGCCGCCGCCATCGAACAGCACCATGACGCCAAAGGGATCACCTGGCCGGTTCCGATCGCTCCGTTTCATGTCCACCTGCTTCCCTTGAGTCCGTCCGACCAGGTCTCCCGTCTTGCGCAATCACTGTATGATTCGCTGGTCGCCGCCGGCGTCGAGGTGCTCTGGGACGATCGGGACGAACGAGCCGGCGTCAAATTCAACGACGCGGATCTGATCGGCGCGCCTTTTCAGCTTCTCGTGGGCGACAAAGGATTGGCTCAGGGCACGGTGGAACTGAAGGAGCGCCGGACCGGCGCCGTGACCAAGATCGCTCCGGATCAGGTCCTCTCCAAGATACAAGCACTCCTCTCGGACACCTCCGGCGGCGCGTAAGCCGTCTCCACACTCCCTGGAAATCCGCCTCCATCGGGCCTTTCCAGCCCCTCGACCTCGCCTGCAAAAGAACCGTTTCCGCTTGCGTTCAGACCGGATTGGGCTACACTTACACCGACGATTTCCGTGGAGGATGGTCGGCGCGTCCAACACCGAGGCTCTCTTCTCATTCGCCTAGTCAACCGATAACGGATTCGCCCCACAGCCCTGCTGAGGCACGCTCATGCAAGCAAAAGCTTTACCGCAGAACCTTCAAGAGCTTCAGCAAAAGGTCGAATATGCCGAGCACGTCAAACGCATCACCAACCAGATTCACGCCGCCAGCGACATCGATACGATTCTGTTGGATTTGCACAACGATATCCTGGGTCTCTTCGACGCCGAAGACTTGACGCTCTACGCCGTCGATCCGGAGAAGAAAGAAATCTTTTCGAAGGTTCCGCACATCGACAAGGTCGAGGAAGTCCGCATCCCCATTACCGAACAGAGCCTCGCCGGCTTCTGCGCCAAGTACCTGCGGCCCGTCAACATCGCCGACGCCTACAATCAGGCCGAGCTGACCAGCATCCATCCTTCGCTCGTCCACGACAGTTCCTACGACAAGAAGACCGGGTTCCGCACGAAACAAGTGCTGACGTACCCCATCGTGGCGGACAACAAGTACCTGATGGGCGTCCTGCAACTGCTGAACAAGAAGAGCGGCGGGCGGTTCACGCGCAAGGACGAGGAGTCCGTCGCGGAGATCGCCAAAGCGCTGGGCATCGCCTTCTACAATCTGCGCAAGCTCGCGAAGAAAACCCCGACGAAATTCGACTACCTTGTCGCCAACAACCGGATCACCCAGGCGGAGCTGGATACCGCCATCGCCGAAGCCCGCAAGGGCCAGTCCGACATCGAGACCATCCTGATCGAAAAATACAAGGTCCCCAAGGCAGACATCGGCAAGTCGCTGGCTCAGTTCCACCGATGTCCCTACATCGAGTACAACGAACGAACACTGGTGGACCCGGAGTTACTGAGAAACCTCAACATCGACTATCTGAAGAAGAACCATTGGATGCCACTCAAGCGGGACAAGACCGCCATCGAGATCTTGACCGACGACCCAGGCGACCTGGACCGGGTCCAGGATATCAAACGGACCTTCCCCGGCCTGAACATCCGGTTTGCGGTGAGCCTCCGTCGCGATATCGCGCAATTCCTAGCCGCGGCAACCGGGCAGGGCGACACGCTCAGCAAGCTCAACGAAAGCGTGTCCGACATTCTCGGAGAGCTCGTCAGCGAGGCCCAGCAGGAAGCGGAGGAAGAAGCCTCCGCCGCCAGCGGTCTCGACGAGAACGACAGCGCGATCGTCCGATTGGCCAACCAGATCATCGCCGACGCTTACAAGCTGGGCTGCTCCGATATTCACATCGAGCCCTACGGCGAAAAACGGGAGACGCTAGTCCGCTTCCGTGTGGACGGCAGTTGTTTCGAGTACATGAAGATTCCGCCAAGCTACCGGCGGGCCATCGTCTCGCGTCTCAAGATCATGGCCAGCCTGGACATCGCCGAACGCCGCAAACCGCAGGACGGCAAGATCAAATTCAAGCTGGCCGAGAACAAGGAAATTGAGCTTCGCGTCGCCACGGTCCCGACGGCCGGATATAACGAAGACGTCGTCATGCGTATTCTGGCCGCGAGTGAACCGTTGCCCTTGGACAGGATGGGCTTTTCGGAGCGCAATCTACGGGAACTGAAAAAGATCGCCGAGAAGCCGTACGGCATCATCCTCTGCGTCGGACCGACGGGCTCCGGGAAAACGACCACCCTGCACTCGGTACTGGGATACATCAACAAACCGGAACGAAAGATCTGGACCGCGGAGGACCCTGTCGAAATTACCCAGTACGGCCTGCGGCAGGTTCAGGTCCACCCGAAAATCGGATTCACCTTCGCGGCAGCCATGCGGGCGTTTCTGCGAGCCGACCCGGACGTGATCATGGTCGGCGAGATGCGGGACAAAGAGACGGCCGATATCGGCATCGAAGCGTCGTTGACCGGTCACTTGGTGTTCAGCACCTTACACACCAACAGCTCGGTCGAAACGGTCACCCGGCTTCTGGACATGGGGTGCGACTCCTTCAGCTTCGCCGACGCGATGCTGGGCGTGCTCGCCCAGCGTCTGGCCAAGCGTATTTGCAAGGAGTGCAAGGAGTCCTACCACCCCTCGCAGGAAGAGTACGACGAACTCCGGAGCGGCTATGGAGCGGAGGCCTGGGACAGGCTCGGCGCCACGTACGACAATTCATTCCAGCTCTATCGCGGCAAGGGCTGTGAAGCCTGCAACAATACCGGCTTCAAGGGCCGGATCGCCTTGCATGAGCTTCTCCTGGGCACCGACCGCATGAAGCGGCTGATTCAGGCGAAGGCCAAAACGGAAGAGATGCTGAAGGTCGCTTTGGAGGAAGGCATGACGACGCTGGTACAGGACGGTATCGAGAAAGTCCTCCAGGGCTACACGACGTACAAGCAGGTCAAGGCGGTCGCGATCAAGTAACGGCGGGTGCGACGTTCGTCAGGTCCGATTCCTGCCCAGAATTCCCCGGTCCGGCGGATTGCTCTCCCCTCACGGGGCCGTATGGTTGGCGCCCAGCGACCGCAGTTCGGCCTCGAATCGCTCGATTTCCCGCTGATCCCCCTGCTCACGGACCAGCTTGAGTACGCGCTGGAGTTCACCGCGCGCCCGGTCCAGATCGCCGAGTGCCCGATACCCTCGATAGGCCCGCTTCGCATAATCCAATGCGATGGATCCGAGCCCCCGCTGTTCGCTCACCCGCGACAGATGCGCGAGGTCCGCTGCAATGTGCCGGGTTTCGCCCAGACTCTTGTCGAGCGCAAGGGTCTCTTCAAACCGCTGCTGCGCCTCCACAAGCGCTCCGTTCCGTTCAGCCGCCAAGCCCAAGTTGACGAGGTTGGCCGCTTCGGCCTGCCGCTCCCCCAACTTTCGGTTGAGATCCAGCGCCTGCCGGAACGACCGCTCGGCGTCACCGAGCGCTCCCGTCTCCTGTTGCGCCAGCCCAAGATTGTTGAGCAGGACCGCTTCCATGCGCTGATCGGCCAAGTCGCGGGCCAGACCGACAGCCCGGCCATAGACCGCGATGGCTTCCTCGGATTGTCCTGCCTGCTGGAGGGCCATACCCAAGTGCCCGAGACTGAGCAATACGGCCGGCGGCTGACCCTGTCCTTCGGCGATCGAGAGGGCTTCCCGGTGAAGCTTCAGCGCCTGAACGGGTGCTCCCTCCGCTGAGGCGACCGCCCCCAAGTCGTTCAGCGCGTACACCAACCCGAGCCGGTCGTCGTGACGTTCGGCCAATTGCTTGGCCTTTTCAAACAGCGCCTTGGCGCGGGTCGCGTCGCCCCGTTGTAAGAAGTGTTGTCCACGGAGATGCAGTTGCTGAAGCTCCGGAACCAGCGCAGCCCCTTGATCGCGCGGCGCGGCCGCGCAGCCCGCGCACGCCGTCCAGGCTCCCAGACCGACCGCGCAGAACCATATGAAAGCGCCAGGTTTCACCGGCTCACACGATCTCCGCGGAGACTCGTCAGGCCCTGGCTTGAGTGGCCGGCGGAAGCCGAACCGGCGTTTTTCACGAAGGTGCTGATGGGAAACGTGTTCTTGGCTCCGCGGACGATCGTGGAAATGTCGTCCATCGTCGTCTGTGCGGTCTCGAGAATCGGCCCCAGTTCGTTCGTAACGCCTTTGGCGGACTCCGTCAGTTCCCTCACGCTCCGAACCGTCTGCTCGGCGGAATCGATCACCGCCGGCAGCCGGGAGGTCGTCGTTTTCACATCGCGCGCGATTCCATCGACCAAGGCCAGGCTTTTGTTGATCGCGCCCGTAATATTCGGCAGGGACGCAGCCGTGCGTTCCACCGACGAAACCGTGTGCTGGACGGAAGCGATCAGAGTCGGCAGTTCGCGGGTCGCCTGCTCGACTTGCCCCAACGCCCGCCCGCCCATCTGAATGGTGGCTTGCACGTCCTTGGTGATGTCTTCCACCCGCAACAGCGTCTGTTTGACCGAATCCAGCACCGGTCTGATTTCATCCACCAATTCACCGATATCCTTCGGTTCGACCGCCCTGATTGTGGCCCCGTCTGCTAATGCCGGCTTCGTGGCGCTCCCCATTGCGATATCCACCTGCGTCTGCCCGACGACGATCCCGCTCTTGGCAATGCGTGCTTCCGAATCCTCCCGCACCAGCTCCTGGTACCGCGAGCGAAGCTGGAGCAGGACATCCACCGTGCCCCGGTCATTGAGATCCACCAGTTCCACCCGTCCGATGGGAATGCCGGAAAATAACACGGGGGAGCCCGGCTCCAGTCCGTACGATTTACTCAGGCTGGTCTTCACGTGATACTTTCGCTCGAACAGATGCTGGGCCTTGGCCATAAAGACGCCCACCACCGCCAAGACGATCAGCGGAAGGACGACGAAGGTTCCGACAATCTGCGCAATCCGGCTGCTCGACAAGCCATGCGAGTAATGCATTTTCATGAGTCACCTCGTTGAAAGCGACGGTCGCGGTTCGGCGTTCTGCGCGCTCAGTTCCGATACGCTTCCATGCCCGCTCCCGCCAACTGGGCCAGCGCCGCGCGTGGGCCGATCGCGTCGATCCGTCCGCCGCGCACCAACGCGACCCGATCGGCCAGATCCATGAAGGGCGAAGGAGCCCGCAGCGTCGCCACGATCGTAAGCGAACGACGGTTCCGATACACGGCCAGATGCTGCACCAGCCGAAGCACCATGTCGGCGTCGAGGCCGGCCACCGGATCGTCCAGCAGCAGCAGCTCTTGATCCAGGATCATCGCCCGCGCGATCGCGGCGCACCGGATTTCCCCTGGATTGAGTTGAGCGGGAAATCGTTCGCTGACGCGCGCGATCCCAAGCGAGTCCAAGTGCGCCATCACCGTCCGCCGGATTTCCTGCTCCGACAGGTCCGCCCGGTGATAGCGGAGCGGCAGGGCCACGTTGTTGAAGAGCGTCATGTTGCTCAGCAATCCCGGCTGCTGCAGCACCGTCCCGATGTGGAGTCGCAGCTCCATCGCTTCGGCGTCGGTCAAGTCGGCCCAGTCGTACCCGAACACGCGGACCGCGCCCGCCTGCGGCGTCACAAGCCCCGCGCACAGCTCCAGAATTAGGCTCTTGCCGGACCGGTTCGGCCCCAACAAGACGAGAAATTCCCCCGACTCCACCGCCAGCGAGAGCCGGCTGGAATGCCCCTCGCCTTCCAGCTCAATCACGACTTCGGCGAGTTCGACGGCTGCGGTCATGAGAGATACGCCGGGATGGTGATCAGCAGGTCCAACACCAGGCAGACGGTGACGGAATTGATCATGGCTTTGGTGGTCTGCTGCGGGACTTCCGTCAATGACGCTCTGACGGAGAGCCCGTGATGGCAACAAATCGCCGCGACCGCGGCGCCGAACGCCAGCGGCTTGAGCGCCGTAAAGGCGACATCGGCCAAAGACAGCGCGCGTGTGATGCCCTCGATGAATGCCTCAAACGGAATGGTCAACTGCATGTTGGCGATCAGAAATCCGCCCAGCACGGCCACGAGGTCGAAATAGACGGTGAGGCAGAACATCGCCACCACCACCCCGACCATTCTCGGCATGACGATAAACCGCTGGAGCGGAATACCCATCAGCTTGAGGGCAGTAACCTCCCGATTGACCGACATATTCCCCAGTTCTGTCGCGATGGCGGTGCCCGACCGGCCGGCGATGATCAGAGCGGTGACCAGCGGGCCAAGCTCGCGTATGACCACGATGACGATGATGCTCCCGACCAACCCGCCCGCCCCGAGCTTGGGCAGTTGCGTCCCGGCTTGGGTGATAACGATAATGCCGAGCATCAGCGCGATCGCGCTCGTCACCGGCAAGGCATCCACGCCGGTGAAGAGAATCTGCCGCGTGATGACCCGGAGCGCCTCTTGCCGTCCCCGTTCCGCCGGCCGCGTCAGTTCCCAGGCAGCCCGCACGATCAGTTCCCACAACGCTCGGGCGTAGCTGAATGCATCGAGGACTTTTTGTCCGACCCATTCCGTCATCCGGAGTGACCTATGCTGTTCCCGTCCTCCAGCAACGATCCGGCGGCCATTCGGCCTTGCGGACCGGCGGAGGCGAAATTGTAGGTGAACCATTCGGGTAACGCAACGACCTCTGAGCCTGGGTCCGGCACATGCGCCGCTGGGCACGACGAGCGCTCCGACGAAGGTCGCTGGGTGGTCGCGTTTCCCTTTCGGCCATGCGGAGGTCGCTTCGCCATTCATCCACCCCCCTCTTTTGGAGGCTAGACAGAAGGCCATGATACTCGGCATCCTCTAGGGCCTTTCGGGTAGACCGAGCGCCGAGAACGAAGGTCACGGCACCTGTTCACGATTCGACGAGGAGACAAAGGAGCGGCATCATGATGAGCGGCAAAGATCGGCGAGTCGGGGTCGGGCTCACAGGGTTGCTTCTCGTCGCGCTCGGGCCGTTCAACGCCTGGGCGAATGCCGACGCCGTGGAGACGGCTCGTCTGTTGGCCGTTCTCCTGGATTCAGGCCGCGTGACGGTCGGGATGAATCAGGCGCTGATCAACGACCCGAGTAAAGGACACAAAGGCTTCACGCCGGAGGTGTTCGAAAAGCAGGCGCTTGCGGTGTTCAAGCAACGAACAGGGATCGATCTGACCATCATCGACCGAGCCGCGGTTCCCGAGGCGGCCAAACCGCTGCTTTCTCGCCTGCTTGAAGAGAGCAAGAAAACCATCGCCAGTTATCAGACCGTCATTAACATCGCCGGCCTCAAGTACAAGGGACTGATTCCCGCCACGTTCGGCACCGAAACCGCTCACCGTTTTGAAAGCTGGTCAGGCGTCTATCTCAAACAGACCGCCCCTGAACGGCTTCTCCGAAACCCGAAGAACAAACCCGATGCCTACGAAGCCGCCATCTGCAGAAGTTCGCCGATTCCGGCCTGGCTGTAGAGAGCAACGGCGCGTTCAGCGAAATCGTCGAGGCCGGACGAACCGTCCGTCTCATGTTGCCGTTGTACTACGGCAAGGCATGCCTGAGTTGTCACGGGGAACCGAAGGGAGAACGTGACATCACCGGTTATCCTCGGGAAGGCGCAAAAGAAAGGGAACTGGGGGGTGCGATCAGCGTCAAGCTGTCGATTCGGCAATGACCATCCTCGCCTTCGATCCGGATTCCACTCTCCAAGGACCCTTGTCTGATATCGGTCGTGGGCGTAGCATGTGAGCCATGCGTGCCTGGCCGCCTTGCCTGCTCATCTTCCTCATCGTGGTCTCGGATAGGCCGGTCGCGCTCGAAGCCATCGCCTCAGAAATCCGCGCCGCGGAGGCCGGTCGCGTGGACGAACCGGTTTCGGAAGCCACCCTGGAGGCTGAATTCCGGAGAGCCCGTGAAGTGCTGCGGGCTTCTCCCGAGTTCAAGACCGACGACGCCGGGACCCACTTCCGGCTCGGCGAGGCTCTGCACCACCAAGGAGACCTGACCGGAGCGGCCGAGGAGTTTCGCGCAGCGATCAAGCTGGACCCCGAATTTGCCGAGGCTCACCGTAGTCTCGGAGTCGTGCTGATGGATCGGCATGACTGGGCCGGGGCGGTGGAAGCACTCCGTGCCACGGTCCGGCTGCGTGAGCACGATGGGGAAGCCTTTTATTGGCTGGGCCGCGCCTTGATGGCGCAAGGCGAATGGGCCGCCGCGGCCGCCGCGTTACAATCGGCCACGCGACTGAAACCGGACGACGCTGAAGCCTACGCCGATCTCGGGTTGGTGTACATGGTGCAAGGCGATCCGACCGGCGCGGTCGAGGCACTCCGCCTCGCGGTTCAGCTCAAGCCGGACAATGCGGACGCCCACCATCTTCTGGAAACCATCCTTCTCGCTCAACATGACCCGGAGCAGGTTGCCCGCGCCGCCCGCCGGATTCTGGATACCCAGTTCGCTCGGGAATAGCTGGCGCATCGTTAAGTGTTGAACGTTATTCGTTAAACGGGAGCAGTTCATCCGCGCTTAACGTGTCACGGTTCACGCGTCACGTCTTCCTCAAGGAGTCCACTCCGGCCGGGCATCGTTTGATGCAAGAACCACCGCCTGAATGTACAGGCTGTGGGCTTCGGGCTGGTCCCACGACCGGAGCAGGAGCAGTTGGTTGTCGCGGAGTTCGATCCAGCCGAGAGAAACCCAACTCGGCGTCGTGGACAAGACTCCGGTCACGCAAATCTTGGCGCACAGCCGCAATCCAGGATGCCCGGGGTCGCCTGCGCCGTACACCCACACCTTGTAGCGGCCTCCGGGGAGTTGTGTCGCTCCTCTGATCGGAGCGACACCCGGCAAAGGCTGACGAATCACCACGACGCGATCGGCCTGCTCGCGCGGCACACCGCACTGGGACCCTTTGGCGTACACCCACACGGTATATTCCCCGTGGGATGCGATACACCCTTCATCCCCAATTTCCACCGCTCCCTTCCAGTCCGGTGCCCGGAGAACCTGAACGACGGATGCCTGCTGTGCTTCTGCGGTCCGCAATTGATCATCGGGCGAGGACAGAACTTCCTGTGCGGGAACGGCGATCAACCCGGCTGCCAGCAGCAGGGCAAAGCCCGAGCGTGAACAGCCGGCGGCGATGAGGCACCATTGAACCCTTGTCGTCATGTCAGCAGATCTCGCCTGCGCGATCCTTCCGGCCTATCCGAGCTCTCTTCGCTTCTAGCCGAACTGTCGCCGAGGGTCAACGGCTGCGTCGCAGAAACCATCCCTGGGGGTCGTCCCAAGAGCGTGGATTGAACACCCTGCCCAAGGCCAGTCTCTGCCGAAGGTCGTTGGTCTTTTACGAGGGACGTGGAAAGGTCATTGCGACGAACTTGGGGTGAGCGTCATGAACTTTCGCAGACGCATCTGTGCGACCGGAGAAAGGCCCATAAACTCCACTCCAAACGATTGATCTTTGGCCCAGCGGACGGTGGCGCGCTCGATACTGACGGGAAACATCTGCTTCGGCAGACGAAGGGTGAGCGAAAGCCGATCTCCCGCTTTGACCGCGGTCTCGCTCATCACTTTCGCCCCTTTGAGCGAGACATCGAACACGACACCGAGGCCAGCGCTGCGCCGAGCGAACAATTTCGCCAGACCATGACGTCGCAACGAACACACGAACGGAGCGGGAACCTGCATTCTCGGGTGTTGTCGTCCTTGCATGCGCATCTGTTGTGAATGCTCCTTCAAAGCCATCTGCGATTCCCGTTGAGTGCTGAGATTATCCCAGACGCGGCTTCCGGTGAATCAAAAAGCGTGATCTGATCGGATCTCCCCGCGAACAGGATCCTGAAAGACCCCCCTTCTGTAGTCTTTCCCCCTCCAAAGCCGGCTGGATATCGCTCCCCTCCCGCCATAGCTTGTCACCGTGACGGCGCGATACAATACATTGTTCCTGAGTGGGCGTCATGATGTGACGGAGGTGCCTTATGCGGCCGAATCATCTGTTCCTGTACGCTGTGGGCGGCGTGCTCGTCACCGCTCTCCCCGCTCTTTCCGACCCTCCTGCCCCTCCCGGCGCCGCCGAGATGTGGGAATGCCCGCAACCGGGAGGCACGACCCTCTACGTCAACCGCGAGCGGGCGGGATGCCGCGCACTCGAGCTTAAGCCGCTGTCGACGGTTCCGCCGTTCATCGGTCTTCCTGATGAACCACAGGTGCCAGGCGCTGCGCTCGGACGCTTGAGCGACCCACCGCAGATCGATTGGTATGCGAACGCACCGGGGTCCGGACGCGCAGGGAACGTTCCTGACTGGGCGAAAGACTGGCACGCCGGCATCGCTTCGTCCGGATCCGTCCGCGAGGAGATTTGCGCCCTCTATGCCGAATGGATCAGGCTGAACGAACGGACCCGCGGCGGGTTCTTTTTCGGCAGCGACCCCTCCTATGGAGGCGACCCCACCGGGCGCAACCTCCGGTTGCCGAGTTATTCGTTCTACGACAATGCCCGGTGGGTCGCATTGGCGAGGCTCTTCGGGACCGGGTTCGTCCCCGTCGGCTGTCCGTGAGGGAACACCGTTCCGGCGCGCACGCTTACCCGGTTCCGACCGTCGGCTTGAGGGCGTCGATGCGAGCCTTGAGGACCTCGGGATGGCGGACTCCGTGCAGCACGACGACTTGGTCCCCCCTGGAAGACCGGACAATCAGAGTCCCGATGTCGAACAACTGCGCAACGGGTCCCTGCTGCACCGTGATGTCGGTGATGTCACCGAGGGCCACCGTCTGGATCTCTCGGCCCGTGTACCCGTTTTTCACGACGACACGGCGTGACGTAAGGACATACTGAGCCCATCGGCGCAAGGCCACGACACACAGCAGCAACGCGACCGCGCCGGCCATCCATTCTTCCCATCCGCTCAACCCCAATCGCAACAGCAGCAGACCGCGAAGACCGGTCACCATGCTGAACAGATACAGCCAGCTAAAGTGCCCCCACGCGGGATAGGCGCACCAACGCACGGTTTCATCGGCCGGCACCGGCTCAGTCACGGCCAATCACCTCGACCGTCGGTCACATTAACGCTCATGTGGCATCATCGTCTCACATCAAAAGCCATGAAAGACTGAACGTTTCCGACCGTGATTGCAAGGTCATGTGGCCACTCGTTGTTGCGTCAAGCCGTGCCCCAAGACTGGCGCGCGATTGAAGCGGGAGCAGACATGTCGGTGACGTTGCCGGACCAGCAAGAAGCGCGAGAACAGAAAGCTGGCTTACGTCCCAACAATGGAGCTAGGATATGAACATTGGGCTGAAAGAAGACAGTCGGAGCAGAGGAGGAAGGGTCATGAAGCAATCTGTCGTGATGGCCTTCTCTATCGGGGTGTTCGCTGGACTGAGCATGATGACTCCGCCATGTACCGCGCAAACGGTGTCCGTATCACCCGGCGCACAGAGCCCAACCCCGCAGAGTGGACAAGCCGGGCTGCAACCGTCCTTGCCGAACGCCGGGGTACCCGCAGCGGCGGCTTCAGGGCAGACATCGGCGCAGACTCCGGCCGTCGGCCCAACAGTCGGCTCAGGTTCCAAAATGGTGTTTGGCACCGCAGGCCGCGGGCTTCCAGGCATGCCGGGCGGGCCGCCGCTCAATAGTCCAATGGGCGCTCAAGACCCCTCGGGCCGGTACATGCGACCGCCGGTCATCGGACCCCTGTTCTGCGACCCGTCGCTGAACATTGCCTGTGAGTGATCTGCCACCACGTTCGTATTCCACGCCGTCCAGTGACAGGAGGCCGTCCGCTCCAAGACCGGGTCTCAGGACACACGGCAACCGATTTGCCCTCTTACTGGACGCTGCGCGCACACCGGATACCGACATCCGCCTCCCGCTCCATGGGTTTCAGCTTCATGCGGCTGGTCGTTCGGATATATTCACTGGCGAAGTTCCACGACCCGCCCCGCATGACCTTCAATTCACCGGTCTCAGGGCC
The DNA here is from genome assembly GCA_040755395.1 of Nitrospirota bacterium. NCBI lineage: Bacteria > Pseudomonadati > Nitrospirota > Nitrospirota bacterium. The sequence continues at coordinate 4,469 of JBFMAX010000020.1, read as the reverse complement.
GGAGGGATTCCGTTCCGGGCTGCGCGCGTAATATTTGATTTCATACCAATCGGTCACCCACTCAAACACGTTGCCCGCCATGTTATACACGCCGAACGGGCTCTTGCCGGCCTCGTGGCTGTTCACCGGCTCCAGACGATCGTCATAGAACTTATAGGACCAGCGTTTGGCGTAATTCGCCAATTGCGCGTTCGGCTCCGCATTGCCCCATGGATATCGGCGGCGATCCGTCCCTCGGGCGGCATATTCCCACTCGGCTTCTGTCGGCAGACGCTTCTCGGCCCATTCGCAGTACGCTTTGGCATCGTGCCAGCTCACGCCGATGACCGGGAGTTCGCTATGGACGGTGAGGTCCAACTGTTCCCAAAACTTCGGCCTCGCGCGTCCCGTCTCCTCCATGAATTTTTCATACCGCCCGTTCGGCACTTCAAACTTGTCCAGATAAAACGCATCCACCCAGACCTTGTGTTCCGGTTGCTCATTATCCAGCCCCTCCCCGTCTGGCGACCCCATCACAAACTCGCCGGCCGGAATCAACACCATCGGCGCCCCGTCTTTGCCGACAAATTCCTTGGGAAGGCTCGCGGTGTCGGCTTTCGCCGCAGGCGCCGCTTCACCGCCGGGCTCTTGCTTGAGCCGCTCGCCGGTCTCAGCGGTCGCGGTCATCGTGCCGGAGGTCGAAACCATGCAGAAGAAAAGAACAGCGACGAAAGGAGCACGTCTCCCGGAGTAGCCAGTCATACCCTCACCGCCTTCTCGAGTTTCGCCCAAACCGCCGGCCCCCTCGCAATGCGGCAGCGTGTTGAGAGCTTCTCTGCGGCGACCGCCGCCCGAAATTCCCCGCGCGTCCGTGGCATCTGCACGCAATCCGTGAGCGGCAACACGGCGACAACGAACGCCGGCCGCACAAACCAATGACGTCGGCACACAGTCCCCGCGTCGCAAACCTGCTGACCAGGATGCTGGTGTCGCGGAAGACCTTCACGGCACTGCTTTGAACACATCTTCGTCCGTCAGATAGCCGCGCGCCTCGGCGAAGGACATCGCTTTATGCCGAAGCTGCTCGAACAGGCGCAACGACGATTGGCACCGGAGAGCGTCCCGCACCACCTCGCTGCGTTTGTGCTTGAATCGGCGACAATATCACGATTAGGCTCTGTCTCGAACGCGTTGCGCCCTCATAAACGTAGTCAGTGTCCGTCATGACCACTCCCAAGCGGGCGCTGGCCGCGGCGCGTTCCTCGTCCTCCAAGCTAAAGCCGCCGACCTTGCTAAGATCAGTGACGGAGGCCTCTGAGTGCTCGAGCGCTTCCAGCACCTGTTCGACGTACGGCTCCAGCATGTCCACCAGGACCGTCGGCGCGAGCTCGACGCGACCATCCGCAACGGCTCGGCGGATGCTCGCGACTGCTCCGCAATCAACACAGCCAAACTGCGGAATGTCGTGATAGCGACAGGCACGCCCCATGAGTTGCGCTTCTTGAGCCGCATTTCCCCCGCTGAGACCGAGCCGGCCATCCCAGGCCCAGCAACGGACCAGCACTCGACCTCGGCACGACCGCACCACCTCGCCCGCATGATCCCCATCGGCGACCGACCGCAACCGCACACGCCGCTCAAATGGCAAAGTCAAAATTCCAATCTTCTCCTATCCTTCGGGCCACCAAGCGTCATCCATCCGATGGCTGTGAAATTGCCATTCGTGAACACATAGGGACTCTGATAAACAGTCCTGAACCCTTTTTCTTCAGCCGTGCGGGGGCATAGGGGAGCCCGGACTCGACGGAGATCGGGGGTTCTAGGCCAATTGCGTGCGAGGATTTTTCACGGGTGACTCTGAAAATACCCTCTTCGGCTCTTGACAGACAAGACAGTTGCTGACCCTCTATCTGCAGAGCCACGCAGACGTAGACCGTATGGAACTCTTGAAAGCCGCCACTGAGTCACCCAAGGCGACCCTCTCACATGGGCCGTAAAGACTCCCGACCCCTTTTTCTTGACACCGTTTTTACATTCTATTCAGCCTTCCGTCTGTTTCGCTTTACCATTCAGCCGCGCTTGCCGTGCTCGTTCTAAAGCTGCCTGGCGTGCCTTCACATCTGGGCGACTACGGTACTTTTTCAGCCAAGCCTGTCGTTTCGGCATGAGATGTCGCTGTCGCTCACGTGCACGCTCGCGCTCCCGAACATCCGGCCGATTGAGGTAATCCTTTCGCCACTCTTTGTATTCTGCGGTTGCACGGTACTGCTTCGCTTGTGCGCGCATCTTGGCGTGCACATCGGGGCGCGCATAGTGTGCACGCGCCTGTTCGGCTCGCCGCTGTTTCACCTCTGGGCGGGACCGATAACGCTGCAAAGACGCCTTGAGTTGCTGCTTTACTTCTAGTCGCGCGCGCTTCCTGCGTAATTTGCTAGCTTCTAGCTTCCGGATTTCGGGATCAAGCCTATGCTGTCGCGTGCGCGCTCTGCTGCAAAGCACACACTGGCGGAAACCTTTTTTCGTGATGTATAGATTCTTGCCAGAATAGGGATGCCCTTTTGGACAATGCGTGACTTCTACATTGCGCGCGATAGGACTTGATCCACGAATCGTATTCTCGCGCGGTGTCACGGCTTCCAAATGGTCCGGGTTGACGCAAGCCCTGTTCTGACACAAGTGGTCTATCTGAAGGTTTGGTGGGATCGACCCATACCATTGGAGATATGCGAACCGGTGCGCCATGACTTGCCGTTTGCCGATATAAGTAATACCGTAACCGGCTGCCTCAACGTACCCTGTCCAAAGCCAACAATGCGTCTTGAGAGGCCCGGGAGCTTTCTGCACGTGGCGCAAAAAGCGTTCCCATCTCGCCGAGGGGCGCTTATCCCGTCCCACGGCACCCTGTCTTGTTCTCGCGGCCCTCATGCGCTCGCAAGTACGGCAGCAGCGAATCCCCTTCCTGAAGACAAGATTCTCAGGCGAGTATGGATGACCCTTCGAGCAGTGCATTTTCTTAGCGTTGCATGAAGATGGACTGCTACCGCGCAGGGTGTTCTCGCGCATCGTCACCGCTTCAAGATGATTTGGATTCACGCAACGCGGTTGATTGCATGTATGGTGCACTACGAGTCCTTTTGGGATCGGTCCCCAAACTTGTTCATAGGCGTACCTATGTGCAGCAAGACCACGTCTACCCAACGTGAAACGACCATATCCGGTTGCACTTCTAGTCGGTCCCGTCCACAACCAACACCCACTCTTGTCAATGACTCTCTGCTTTAGGAATCGACGCCAATCCTTTCGAGCTGATGTCCACACCTCGACCAACTGAGTGTCTAATGCTTTCTCTGGACCATGTTCAGTGAACATACTCGCCTAACGACAGTTCCTTGCCAGAAGCTCTAATAAAGAATTGCTTGGCGCTCAGGCTACTTTTTGCTGATACTCGTGTCAACTATCTCGTCAGCGGGATGATGGGCACGTCGTCGCGAATCGCGGAACTGGAAAGGGGTGCGGTCCGCGTAGCGTCGGCGGCAGCCCTGTCCACTTTCTCTAGTTATGGACTGCTCGGCTGGAACTGATGGCCACGGAGGTTAGCGCTGTGCCCGTCCCAGAGCGCGCGGTCTACGAAGCGACCGCAGCGCTCCACTCTCTCCATAGCGCCGGAATGATCTCTTCATGGCGGACTGGCCAGGTCTGCATCGCGAATTGCGAAGGTTCGGGCCACCGTACTTGCCGAACAGATGCGGCCTGCCGAGCAGGCGCCGAGGGCGCACGGTGCGAGGAATAACGAGCACCACGTCTGTGCGCGCCGCCGAGTCGGTGAGGCGGCCGGGGTCGTCTGAGCCGAATCTCGGCGAAGCTGATTGATGAAGCGAGTTCCGCAGGCGAGCCGGGGACCCGTTGCTCTGCGTATGCAACGGGTGATGAGGCTTAGCACGGTCGAACCATAGCAGCTGAGCAGGGCACGACCTGGCCAGCCCGCCATCTTGATCTTTGTCCAAAAAAGAAAAGACCGGCTAGATTGCTGTAGCAGGCCCTTTGGAAACCCGGCAGAGCCCCAAACCACGCTTGCGCGTACCGCCGACTCTTCATCGGCCAGCGTGGTTTCGATGCCTGCGAACGGCCGCCACGCTCTCTCTGCTCGTCAAGGTAGCACTTCGTCGCCGCAACTGCTGAAGCCTCTTGGCAGCCACCTGGCGCGTTCTTTTGTTCGAATGCTCCGTGGATCGGCCGATTCGCCGCACTGCGGCAAGTTGTTCATCCGACAACTCCGGAATGTCTGAGGAGTCAATCTCGGAGTCGGGAATAAGCTTGATGTTCCTTGCCATTCGCTTGTGGAGGTCTTGTCAATAGGTGTGTAAATGGAATCAGGCAGCGGCCTCCTTCGGCCTGACAGGTTTCTGCATACCATCGACAAACTGGATGCCGGCGTAGACCAGAGGCAGCAGCTCCGGGGCATTCAGACGCCGGAAGTGGGACTCCGCGAC
>JBFMAX010000019.1 GCA_040755395.1 Nitrospirota bacterium | reverse complement strand
GGTTGGACTCGGCGGGGAACTTACTGGACTGAGGGCTCGTTCCTCCATCGTGATTCCCTCCCTGTGCCCAGAGAGGGAGGAATTTCAGATGAAAACTCAGGGGGGAGTTTCGCATGAAAGCTGACAACATTGACCTTCCTGCGCTCGGACCGGTTTGCCAGCCGCTGGATGGCCCTCTGTTTCCTTCCCTACGTAGGCATTGCGCAGCCGGAGACCTGGGACCGGCAGAGCGACTGTCTGGATCGACTTGATACCGCGCTGCTGATCGTGAGCTCGGGGTCCCGTCCGCTGCACCGCGTGTGGCTTGAGCGAAGGATCACGCCACGGACTCCTCTCCTGTACGATCCGCTGCTTCGCCTTCACCGAGCCTTCGGTGTGGCTCCGTCCCGCGTCCCGTTGAGGTGCCAGACGTTCCTGATCGACCGTGGAGGGATCCTTCGCTTCCACCTCGTTCACGATTTCACCGACCGGAACATGGCCGCCCTGCGAGAGGTGATTCAGCTGAGCCAGGCGCAAGATTCGAACGGCCCAGCGGAACCGGGCCCTGAGCGCGATGCCCAATCCAGAGCTACTGAGCCGCATTCTGTTTGTATGCACCGGTGAGATACGACGTGACACAAGGAGAGCACATGAATCAGCCCCATGGTCACCACAAGCCGACGTTGACAGTCTGTGCTTGCGGCCAGATCCGTTTCACCTATGGACCGATCACCGTTCGATTCGACCCCGACCAATTTCTCGCATTTGCTTCAAGCGTCGCGATGCGCGGCTCACAATTCCGGCAATCGGTGGGGAACTGCCACCCGGCCGACGCATCCAGCGCGCACGGTGATCTATGCCATTGAGAACCCGCATACGCGATATGAAGACGCGCGCATGTCCGCGCTGTGACGTCCCGCGTTTGGCGTTTCTCAGAGCCTTCTGGGCGTGCGAAAGCTGCGGGCATGCCATCACCGGGTCGGCCTTGGCCGCTGAACAGCATTCAACGAGGGCGCCGAGAGGCGATGGGTAACTGCATGCCGGCGTCAGCCGGTGCATACGCACCGGCCCCGAAGTGGGAGTCTGTGCCCTCCCACTTCGCTCGGCGGGGGCCCTCCGTTCCTCCTGAGGCCCCCCGCCTTCCTTTATGCCAACTCCCATGAGGTTACTGAGAATCCACTGCCTACGCCGCACTGTAGTTCCCGGTCCAGACCATCTCTACGATGGAGATGGTCCGGAGGGCATTTAATTACTCTTCTGATGCCAACTGCACCACGTTCGAGTGTCTGATTTTCGGACAGGGCAATGCTCTGATTCAGGACAACTCGTTGATGCCCGTTTTTGATACTGCTTCTCAAGATCATATCTATCAATCACATGGAGCAAGTGCTTGCATACTTTCAAGTGGCACACAACCTGCTGATGACCGGCCGAGTTTAGATGATGCAGCGCAAAAGGACCGTTTCGACATGATGCAGAAATCCATCGGCGGTGTGGCAGCCGCCGCCCTTGAAGAGCCTGGAGTGTCGGTCATCGGCGGAGGAGACGAGGCCGGCTCGTTCCCATCCAAATGGTCTTTGAAGCGCCGGATCCAGGCGCTCGGCGTGCTGGTCGGCGCCACGTTGGTCTGCGGCGCCCTGCTCGGCCTGCAACTGTTTCATATGACGGAGTCGGCTCGCATGTCTGACGCAACGACGCAATTGAATCTGGCCTTGGACCGCCTGGCTCGCCAGTACGACAAGGCAGACATTCCGGCCTCGGCGGCTACGCTGAGTGCGCTGCCGCTCATCGAGAACGGTCCGGCGCTCCGCCTGATGACGCTGGAGAGCCTGAGGGACGTTCCCGGAGTGGAAGGGGGGTTCTACTCACGGTCACAAGACAAGCTGCTCGGATATGCCTTCCCCACCTATTTGGGCTCCGGCCCGAAGATGGACATCCCCGAAGCGGAACGGCCCACCATTTCCCGGTTGGCGCGCGAGGCCATCGCCGCCCGGGCGTCTGTCCGCGAGCAGGTAGAGCGCGGGTTCGATGTGATCCTCTTCGTGGCGGCTCCGCTGTTGCGGGAAAACCAGGCCATCGGCGCGGTGTGGCTGATGCATCGGCTTCCCGGCATCCGCAACCCGCAATGGCGGTACTACAGCGCCGCCCTGCTCTCGATGCTGATCATGGCCGGAGCCGTCGCGTGGGGGGCGTGGTTGATGGCGCGCCGCCTGGATATAGCCATCGGACAAATGGTGGAGGGCATTAAAACTCTTCAAGACACTGCGTCGCGTCCGGTCCCTACCACCGGCTACGCCGAGGTCGACCGTGTGGTTTCGGCAATCAATCACTTAGTCGAGACTGTTCGTCTCCAACAAACGCGCCGCGAGCACCTCGAACGCCAACTCCAGCAGGCGGACCGCCTCGCCACTCTCGGACGCCTCGTCGCCGGCGTTGCGCATGAAGTGCGCAACCCCCTTTCGTCTATACGGCTGAAGATTCAACTCGCCCGGCGGGGGACGATCGATCTCGACAGACTGGTGGCGGCCTTCGGCGTCGTGGAACAGGAAATTTCGCGCCTCGACCGGCTCGTGGTCCGCCTTCTTTCGGTCGCAAAGCCCGCTGCAGCCGGATCGCAGCCGACGAACCTGAATGAATTCCTGAGCGGGCGCCTGCAACACTGGCAGGCGCGGGCTTCAGAAGCCGGCATCCGAGTGACGTATACGGGCGTCCTGCATTCGGACGCCGCCGCCGCTATTGACCGGGATCGTCTCGGTCAGATCCTTGACAACCTCATTTACAATGCGCTCGAGGCATTGGCCGGCACGGGCGGGACGATCATGGTGTCGTTAATCCGGCACAAACACGACTCGTTCAGCCTCACCGTGACCGATTCGGGACCGGGAATCTCTCCGGAAGCCCGGCATCATCTTTTCGAGCCGTTTTTTACGACGAAACCGCAGGGAACCGGCCTTGGCCTCTTCCTCTCGGCTGAAATGGCTCGGGCATTGGGCGGGAACCTGGCCTATGTGGAATCGCCGCACGGGGGCGCCTGCTTCACGCTGACCCTTCCTTTCTGCCCCGCTGGGGAGGTTCCCCGCGAGGACGACGGGCCGGCGGCGCCTCAGGGAGCAGGCTGATGCACTTTCTGCCCCGGCGTGGGAGAGATTGAATGTCAAGCCGACAAGCGACCGTCATGGTCGTGGACGATGAGCGACATTTGCGCGAAAGCCTGGTGGAGTTGTTTAGATCCGGCGGATACCGCGTCGTCGAAGCGGCCGACGGCATAGATGCGCTCGAAGGGCTCCGCAGAGGGACGGAATACCCCGATGTGATTTTGATGGATCTGAAGATGCCCCGGGCCGGTGGGATCGAAACACTGCAGGCGCTGGCAGCCCAGGAGGCGACCAAACGGATCCCGGTGGTGATTATTACGGCCTTCGGCGGAAGCGAGCAGACCATCCAGGCGATGAAAGCGGGCGCCTACGATTACATCACGAAACCCTTCGACGCCGATGAAATTCTCGACATGGTCAGCCGGGCGGTGGAAGTCCACCGCTTGAGCCTCGAAGTGGAGCAGCTGCGGTCGGGCAATGAGTCGGAGCGAAGCCAAACGGCCGGCCTCGTCGGCAACCACCCCAAAATGCGGGAGCTGTTCAAGCTGATCGGCAAAGTCGCGCCGTCCGACGCCACCGTGCTGCTGACGGGCGAATCGGGGACCGGGAAGGAACTGGTCGCGCAAGCGATTCATCGCCATAGCCTCCGAGCAGCCGGTCCATTGGTGTCGGTCAATTGCGCCGCAATCCCCGAAGGTCTACTGGAAAGCGAGCTGTTCGGTCACGAACGTGGCGCATTTACGGGCGCAGTCCAAGCCAAGCCCGGCCGCCTGGAATCGGCGGCAGGCGGCACCTTGTTTCTGGATGAGATCGGGGAGCTGCCGCTGAGCCTGCAAGGCAAATTACTGCGGGTACTGCAAGAGCGGGTGGTGGATCGTCTCGGCGGGCAGGGGTCTCGCCGCGTCGACTTCCGCCTGATCGCGGCGACCAATCAGCCGCTGCGCCAGCGCGTCGCCGAGGGCCGCTTCAGGGAAGATTTGTACTATCGCCTACACGTGGTCACGATCGAGGTTCCCCCGCTGCGTGAGCGGCGCAGCGATATCCCCGATCTGGCCGAACATTTCCTCGAGCAGCAGCGACAAGCCGGAGCGGTCAAGCCGATGGGATTCAGCCAGCAGGCCATGCATGCGTTGCTCCTGCACGACTATCCCGGGAACGTGCGGGAGCTGGCACATCTCGTTCAACGAGCTGCAGTCGTCGCGCAGGGTCCGCTGATCACACTGGACGACCTGCCGGCCTTGACCGGCCAAGATGAGCACGCGAGCGCGGGACCTCGTCTGCGGGAACTCCTCGAACTTCCGCTCGACGAAGCGGTGCAAGCGCTCGAACGGATGCTCATCAAGCGTGCACTGGCCCAGACCGAAGGCAATAAAGCGGAAGCCGCACGCCTGCTCGGCATTCACCGCACGGCACTCTATACCAAACTGAAACAGCTCGGCATTGAGGAAGCGCACCTCTCATCGAGCCCTCAGTGACATTCGCGCCGACACGAAAGGAGTGGATCATCCGTGCAACACCAGAATACCGAACATCGCTGTGGGTGCGGAAACATGATGGGACGGCGGACCATGCGGGGACTGGAGATCAAATGCCGGCGGTGCAAGCGCATTCACGTGATTCCCTGGTCCGTCGTCGAGCGGGCCTGCCCATCTGGAGAGACCGCCCTCTCCGTCGGCCCCACCGTTTCGTGCGCTCCAGCTGAGCCTGACGGAGCGGCCCGATGAAAGACAGCACATGGTGCAGGTGGGCGGCATTTAACGTCGGCATACTGCTCCTGGTGGCGCCGGCCACCGCTAGCGACGGACTCGATCCCCGGCCAGACACCCGGGACTGCGCTTCGGTGCCAGCCGAAAGCGTTCAGACGCCTCGGCCCTCCTGTGTCTTGCCCGATGAGGACATGGATGTCATCCGCATCCCGCCGGTGGTCATCCTTGCAGACCGTCCGTTTCGGCAATTTGAGAATCGGCACAACCCAGAGTTCCGAAAATACCTCAAGCAGGTGCGGAAGCGGATCGATCAGGAGAAAGCCTACCCGTTTACGGCGCAGCAGATGCGTTGGGAAGGGTCGGCCATGATCACGTTTACCGTCTCACCGCTGGGCGAACTGCTCCACACCCGCATCGACCGCACATCCGGTTTTCTGATCTTGGATGAGGCGGCGGAAACGGCGGTGAAAAAGGCCTTTCCGGTCGTCCCGCCCAAGGATCTGTTCGACCACCCCATGGAATTCAAAGTCCCGGTGACGTTCGAGCTGCATTGACGACTGAAGAACGTGAGCGCACACATATGGAGCGGATGATCCGGTCGATGCCGGCATTCTCAATGGCCAGAGGCGGCAAGTCCCGAGCCCAAGCAACAAGGGAGGGGGCGCGTGAGCACGCACGATGGATGTGGGCAGCCGATATGGGCCATGGTCATGGTTTTGTCGGGGGTACTGGCAGGCGGATCGCCGGCCTGGCCGCAAGAGCCCGCCGCCGATCCTGAACCGGCAGCACAGGAAGAGCCTAGCGAGGCACGAGCAACCGTACAAGAACGTGAGCCGTCAGGCGATTCGCTGCAGTTGGAGCCCGTGACCATTGCGCAAGAAGTCAAGTCACCGGAGGCCGTCCGCTTGACCGATCCGGTTCCGCAAACAGGCGTGCGGCGGGAAGAATTCATCATCCGGAACAACCGCCGTATGGGCGACGTCATTCAACGACTCCCGGGCGTGGTGGTCGGAGGACCGGTCGGCGAGAATCGCGACATCGAGCTGCGCGGCCTTGACAAATCGTTCACCCGGGTCCAGGTGGACGGCATCCAGCTGCCTGGTCCCGGGGACAAGCGGGAGTTCTCCGTCCATCAACTTTCTTCGTTCCTCATCGAGAGCGCCAGAGTGATCAGAAACCCGACGGCCGAATTCGAAAGCGACGGAGTCGCGGGGCGAGTGGACATCAGGACGCGCCAGATTCCGCAAACACTGACCTTCACCGGTCGCGCCGGCTACGGGGGCCAAACCGGCATCGACGGATCGCTCTTAAACGGGAGCATCGCGTTCGGCCATCGGCCGACGAGTTGGTTCGGCATCATGGCCTCTGCCGACTACCTGGAACAGCCCATCAAACGCGACCGCTCCAGACTGTTCGAGCCGCTCACGGCCGGGCGAGGCGAGGTCAATCAGGAAACGACGAGTCAGCGCCTGCTGAGCATGAATATCGACCTCGGATTTTTCTACCGATCTGGAGAATTCCATCTCAAGCCGATGGTCCTAAATGTCGAGGAAGACAAGCCGGGAGTCAGAACATTCACAAACTTCGCCCAGCCCTCCACACAGGACGAAGAGCGCGTTGAACAGAGCGGAACATCGAGGTCCCAGACCAAGGGCCTCGGCTTTTCCCACAAACACGCGTTCGAGAACGGAGTCGTGTGGGACTCGCTGGGCGGCTACTACGCCGGTGCACTGACAAATGAGACGGATGCATTGACCTTCCGAGAAGCCGCCGGAGCATTCGGGTTTTTCAGGCGCGAGTTTCAGAACGAGTTGCGCACGGACTCTACGTACAACGTGCTCAGCAACCTGACCATCCCGGTCGACCTGGGCATGCGGCACATGGTGAAAGTCGGAGCGGCCATGCGGCTGCGCGACCGCGACGTGAGCGTCTTCAAGAGCCAAATATCCAACACCGGAGCCTTTACGGTTACAAGCGTGCCGGGAGACCGCTATCAATTCAACGAGAACTATATCGCCGGGTACATTCAAGATGAAGTATGGCTCACCGATCGGTTGAGTATCGTGCCGGGGGTCCGATTTGAACAGGTCTTTCAGGATGCCGCCGGAGGAGACGGCACGAAGGTGCGCCGCTCGATTTCCGATTTCAATCCCAGCCTCCCCGTGCTATACCGGCTGCGCGATGATCTGACTTTTCGAGCCGCCGTCTCACGGACTCTGAACCGGCCCGACTTCAATCAGATGACCCCCATCGAATTGATCCGAGGACGGCGAATTATCAGAGGCAATCCTCAGATTAATCCGGCGCGCTCATGGAACATCGATCTCGGCGGCGAGTATGTGACCCCGATCGTGTTTTTCGGGGTCAATCTATTTTACAAGCGCATTACGCAAATCGTGGAAGAAGTCGATACCGGGGTCGACATCGGCGGCCGCGATGTGCTGGAAGCCAAGAACGTCGGAAACGGCTGGGTGCGCGGAGTTGAGTTGGAGCAGCGGATCAGTCTGGCTCCCACCGGCCTTCCGATTCTGCAGACGACGAGCGTCTGGGCCAACCAGACCTTTCTGGAGTCCAGCTTGCAGTCGGCCAGCGGCGAAAAACGCCGCTTCAATAAGCAACCGGAGTACATCCTCAACGCCGGGCTCGACTACCGCTACGCTCCACTAGGAACCATTTTTACCATCGCCTGGCGCTATTTTCCTTTCGTCAAGGAAGTCCAGAGCAACAGCGCCTTTAAGATCACCAATCCCGTGTCCATCGTCGACGTGGCGGTGCGCCAGGCGCTCTATAAAAATTTTTCCTTCTTTCTGGAGGCGGGCAATCTGACAAACGAAACAAAGGTGGAACGGGAGATCAACACGGCGGGCAATTTCTCCAATCGCAATCTTCAGCAATCGGGCCGCACCTTCCTGCTAGGCGCGGAGTGGTATTTCTGAAGCTACAAAGGAGCTGTATGGAGCCGTTCAAATCTGTGGATAAACGATCGGTCGTCCTCGCACGAAAAGCCCACCGCTACGCTGGAATGGCGGTGGCGCTGTGTGTCGTCATCTTGGCCGTGACCGGCCTCGCGCTCACTCACCAAAAAGGTTGGACCTGGCTCCAACGTGTGGATATGCCGGTGTCGCTGATCCCGACGTGGGGCACAGCAGTGATGACGCAAAAGGTCGGCCAGATCAAAGCTCTGGCGATCCATCACGGAGCCGATACCGGAGGAACGGATCTCGTGGCGGCTACCAAAGCGGGTCTCTTCGGTCGCAAATCCGGCCGGTGGAGCCAGTTCATGCCCGCCGGCGACCAGCCGGAAGTCACGGCGCTGCTGATCATGGACTCGCAATGGCTCATCGGCACTCAACAGGGGCTGTTCCTGAGCGACGATGCGGGTGAGACATGGACGGCATCCGAGGAGGCCGAAGGTCGGCCGATGGGAAAAATCACGACGATTCAACGGAGCCCCTCGCGACCCGATATGCTCTTCGTCGGGTCGAAGACGGGCGCGTATATCTCCAGGGACGCGGGACGGCATTGGACCGCGCTCGCCGGACCGTCAGGCTCAGCGGCGGATCTGACCACGGAAATCACCGTCATCACATTCGATGCATCTCAGCGGGAGTATGCGTTTGTCGGAACCAAGCGAGGCCTTTATCGATACCACCAGGAAACCGGCACGGTCGAATCGGTCGATCTTGAGCCGCTGGAGCGGCTGGTCGCGGCGGTGCCGATGAAGATGACGCTGGATGCGTATCTCAATGATCTTCATACCGGAAAGCTGTTCGGAGACCGGCTGTGGCCGCTGTACGATTTGACGGCGGCCGCGCTCGTTTTCTTCGTGGCAACCGGTATGTATATGTGGATGTATCCCAAGCTGCGTCGGAGGCGGCTTGGATTCGGAAGGGAGTCCCTTCCCCTACCCTCCTCGTCATCACGCACCCAACAGAGCCGAGAACCGGCAAGGGCCGTGAAGAGATAGGAGGCCTACTCCGGAACACATATCGTGTGTTCTATTTCAATTTCTCAATTTCAACGGAGGTTTACATGATTCGACGTACTGCACTCATGCTCAGTGTCGCGCTGGCGTTGGGAGCTGCACCGGCCTTCGCCAATGAAGAGGTCCGGAATGTAGAGAGGTTTTCAGACTTGCCCCTCGACGTCCAGGTGCCCATCGCCCGCTTCCTGGTCAACGCGAAGATCTTCGAAATCGAAGAGGCGAAGGCGCATAAGGTCACGGAGATCAAGGTCGTATACGAGCGCAAGCACAAACTGCACGAACTGATCTGGGATGCGACCAACAAGAAGTTCCTGGGCGGCACCGAGCCGGAAGTCCTGAAGGAAGTGCTCGCCAAGCTGCCCGCCTCGGCGCAGCAGGCGATTCAGGACCGGAAGGGCCACCAAAAGATCGACCATCTGAAGATCAAACACTCAGACACGGACGACCACGAATATGTGCACGTACACTTCATCAACGAGAACGGCAGAAAGACCGATATCAAATTGGAGATGGACGGTTCGCCGGTCGCCAACAAGGCTTGATCTCCTCCAGTAGGATGGGCGAGCGGCGGACAAGGCGTTCGACCGCTCGCCTCAGGCGGCGATCACTTCTTGGTCTGGTCGGCGAGATAGTTATCCAAAACAGCCCGCTTGATCGTCCAGACCTGCGTCTCGAACCAGTCCACGTGCTCCCCAGACTCTGCGACCATGCCTCGAGCTTGTGTCGAGTGGTGAAGTGGCGACTTTGGCGCAGTGCGCGATGGCTTTGCGAAGCAGGTCCACGCCATCGAGTTCGAACTTGAGATCTGCTTCGAAAAAGCTTGAACGCCGGTTCCATGGGTGACGCGGTCCACCTTGTCCATGTTCGGCTTGCCTTCAAGGTACAAAATATGATCGACGAGTTCCGCGCTGTGCTCTACCATTGGCCTACTGGTGGAACTCATGCTCCAACCGCTCATATCCCCAGTTGCCGCATATCCCCGAATGGAGCAAGTACTGATGGATCGCCGTCAGTCCGGCGGTCAGGATCTGGTTCAAGTAGTCGAGGACACCTTCTTTGGCCTTCATGGGAGTCTCCGCTCGCGGGCTTCTCAGCCGTCCTTTTTAATTTGCTCCGAGAAATAGTTCTCCAGACCGACTTGCTTGATCGTCTCGAGCTGCGCTTCGATCCAATCGATGTGCTGGTCCACATCCTTCGCCATGTCTTCGAGCATGTGCCGGGTGGTGTAGTCCTCAACCCTCGTGCAATGCGCCACCCGGTCGCTCAAGAGCGGATCACCTTTATAGCACGGGCACGCCAGGAATTTTCCGTTCCGGCCCCACTTGATCTCCATCATGCGGCCGCACTTCTCGCACGGGATGTCGGTCGGCGCGTCGGATGGCGTTCAGAATGAACCACCGATCTCTTCTTCGTCTCTCCGTCATGATGTTCTTCCAGACAGATGTTCCTCAGAAGGACGGTACAAATCAGCCCTTCTGTATACTCTAGCTCTCCACCCATGGCTTCGCCATGTCCAATGACGGTTCATCCGTCTGCTGCTCCCCATGGTCCCCAGGCCCGCGACTAGAACCCCCGATCCCCGCTGAAGCATTCCGGCGGTTGAACATTCCCACCCTATCAAGCCATTTAAAAATCTTACCCAGTTGGGGATCGTTGAGTTATTTCTGAATCTTACCGGGCGACTCACTTCCTGAGCTCCGGTCTTGAGATGCCGAGGTTCTTGGGGGCCTTTGCTGATCCACCGGCCTCCGTATTTGGCTTATACGCCCCGATCGCCACCCGGTCTGACCTGGAGTATCCCCCCGCAGCGCGCAGGGAGTGAGTGATCACTGGCTTCTGGGAGTGGACGCTGCGGCTGAAGATCCACCCGCGCCAGGGCGTGCTCGCCCGCGGCTGGGGCGGCCGCGGAGCCGCTTCGCGCGGGGTGCGCGTGGCTCGGGTGGCCAGCCCCCAGAGTCGCTCCAGGTGGCGGTCAATCCGCTGCGAAAGCACAAACGGATCGGTCGTCTTCCGCACCTGCGCCAGCGCGGCCACCTTCTGCGGATCCGTTTCCGGGCAGGCCCGCACCCGCTCGAACGGCGTCTGTGGCGCGTCATAGCGGCGGAGCAGCCGCGAGCCCACCCGCACCTTCGGATCAGTTTCATCGAGGGCTGGAAGAGATTCTGAAAGAGCCGCAGATCCGCATACAGGGAGATGAGCACGGTGAACGCCGCCTCGGTGTCGTACCGCTCCCAGCCCACCAGCTTGCGGACATGGGTCCAGTTTTTCTGCTCCACGTGCGCGTTGTCACCCTTCTTGTCCGGGCGCGAGCGCGTGAACTGTACCTGCTGCCCGCTCGGCCGGTCCTGGCAGAAGGCCCAGAGGTGATGGTTGATGAACTCGCTCCCGTTGTCGGAATCGACGCCTCGCAGCAGGAACGGGAGCTGCTGCTCGATCGTGGTCATGGCCTGCACCACCGCGTGACGACTCTTGCCCCGCACCGCCTGCCGCTCGACCCAGGTGGTCTGAATGTCCACGCAGTCCAGCGTCTGCAGGAACTCGCCGGCGGCCGAGGCGCCCGCGTGCGACACCAGATCGATCTCCTGGTACCCGGGCTTGGTCACGTCCCACTGGTCGGTTTTGATTGGAATCATGTGCTTCAACAGCGACCCCGGCCGCGTCGTGCCATACAGCCGCCGCTTGATCTGGCGCCTGCGCTCCTCAGCCGACGGTCGATCTGCAGGGGACTGATCCGCCGAAGCTGGTCTTCCACCGTCGGTGGGACCGCGGCGCGCCGCTTCAGCCAGGGCAACCAGTGCGGGAGGGCGGCCTTGAGCCGTGGCCCACCCAGATAGCCCGAGGCTTCCCAGATCCGGGCCAGGAGCCGAATGCCCTCCGCCGAGTAGGTGGGCCTCCGCCGGACCACCCGGCGCACCGGCGGCCGGGGCGGCGCCGCCCGGCTCAGCAGCCCCATGGCATATTTGCGATGATAGCGACAGCCCCGCGTCACCTCGTCCAGCAGCGCCGAGCGCTCTCTCCGTCCCGCCCGTTGATACCGCTGCCACATCACCCGCAGATACTCGTGCTTCGACCGTCACGCCATGCCGCTTGCCTCCATCCTCCCCCTCCTTCGGCGCCGCACACTGCGGACCTGGAGGGTAAGAAATACAAATGACGCGACGATCTGTCTCCCGGTAAGATTTTAGATGACTCAATACGCGGTCTGGCTCCTCCCGCTTCATCTCTGCTACTCTCCCGCGACAACTCTTGACCGAGAGACGCCGTCATGCCTCCCGCGCTTCAAGCCTTTGTCGCGATCGTTGTGGTCGCCGCCCTCCTCCGGTCCTCGGCGCTGCTCACCAAGTCCCACGCCGAGCGGCTCGCCACATTCGTCTTCTCGGTCAGCCTGCCGGCCACGATCCTGGTCTCACTCGACCGGATCGCCTTCAGCCCGGCGGTGTGGAAACTTCCCGCCTTGGCGTGCCTCGTCACGTTGCCGCTGCTCCTCTGTTCTTGGTTCCTGTGCCGCCTTCTTGAACTCCCTCGCCCCACTCAAGGCGGATTTCTGGTCGCGACCGGCCTGATCAACTCCGTGTATTTCTCCTACCCGGTCGTCCTCGCGACGTTCGGAGAAGAAGGATTGGGCCGCGCGGTTCTGTTCGATCTGGGCCAAACCACGCTCACGTTCACGGTGGTGTACGGCCTGGCGGTGCGGCACGGGACCGGCTCCTCCCAAACTCTGCCGGCTTTCGTCCGCTTTTTCTCCGCTCCGCCGCTGTGGGCGCTCGGCGTCATCCTCATCCTGAAGGCCGCCGGGTTGAACCTGCCGTCGTGGCTTCGCGACCTGCTGACGCCGGTCCATCTCACGACGACGCCGCTGGCGAGTGTGGTCCTCGGGCTCTCGATCAACGTCGCGGCGCTCCGCCGAACCGCGCCTTTGGCCGTGCTCGGCGTTGCAGTGCGCATGGGCGGAGGGCTCCTGCTCGGCCTTTCGGCGGTGTCCCTGCTCGATCTGACCGGGCTGGAGCAGGCGATCGTGATTCTGGTCGCCGCCATGCCCTCCGCGGTCAACGCCGTGATCTTCGCCGCCGAAACCCAACTCGACGAGGATCTGGTCGCCTCGATCGTCGCCCTGTCGATCTGCCTGGGCATCACTCTTCTTCCTTGGCTTCCACGCCTCTCTCTGTTTCTCATCGGGTAGCCTCGGCGGCCGCCGGCCCAGACTGTGAAGCCGCCGGCGGTCAAGAGGACAATTCCAAGGAGAACAGTGGCGTGCGTCGTGGCGTCCTTCGCGGTTGGACATCCCTGTTTGGAGACGTTTTCCTGTCGTACAGGAGAACCCATGAACGCTCTGCGCAGCAGAAGGCCTCATGATTTGATCTTCAGTCCGTATCAGGTTGACCGATTCCGCGCTCATCGCCGGCTTCATTCCCCGCCACCCGCCGCATACGCCTCAGCCGCTTGTGCGGGGATCCTGCTGGTCCACTGAGTCGGAAACCGCGCCCTTCTCTCGTTGTTTCCTGAACAGCGCTGTCACTGTCTGAATCGTATCCGCCTCCGCAGCCGACTTGTCCGGACGGAAGCGTTTGACGCGGGCGAAGCGCAGGGCGAGGCCAGCGGGATAGCGCGGCGACTCCTGAATCTCGCCGAAGGCGATCTCGACGACAAGTTCCGGTCGCATATAGACCGTCCACTCATCACGGCTCACTTCGAGCGATAACAGTTTCTCCGTCTGCCACTTGAGCATCGCGTCCGTCAGCCCTTTGAAGGTTTTTCCTAACATCACGAACTGCCCGCTCTGCGGATCACGCGCGCCGAGATGGAGATTGGACAACCAGCCGGAGCGCCGGCCGTGGCCCCATTCCGCCGCCAATACGACCAGGTCCAAGGTCACTGCCGCTTTGAGCTTGAGCCAGTGAAAGCCGCGCTGGCCGGCGACATAGGGCGCGGTGAGCGACTTGGCCATCAGGCCCTCATGGCCGGCATCCAACGCCTGCCGGAGGAAACGCCCGGCATCGGCCCGGTCGTTCGTCACGAGACGCGGAACGAGTGAAGGTGCTGAGACGATCTTCGTCAGTCGGCCCACGCGCTCCCGATACGGCGCCGCGATCAAGGGTCCGTCACCGTCGAGGTACAGACAATCGAAGAAGAACGACGACAGGGGAATCTCCCGCCGAACCCTGTTCACATCCTTGATGCGGCCGAGCCGCCGCATCGTGATCTGGAACGGCAGCGGCCGCCCGTCGGGCCGCAGCGCAATGGCTTCGCCTTCCAGCACCGCCTCCCGTACCGGCAAGGCCCGCGCCCATTCGATCACTTCCGGCACACGCTCCGTCACATCCTGCAGTTGCCGCGTGAAAATCCTGACGTCATCTCCGCCCTTGTGGACCTGGATACGCGCGCCGTCGAGCTTATACTCGAACGCGGCTTCCTCCAGCCGGTCCAACGCTTCACCGACATCTTCCGCGCTGTTGGCCAGCATCAGCGCCACGGGTGTAAAGAGCCGCAGCGAGAAGCGGGAGAGACCAGCCGCGCCTTCTTCCAACGCCGCGCGGGCGACCTCGCCGATGTTCCCGGAAAACATAAAGGCCTGCCGGACGTCGCCGGACGAGACGATAGCGGCTTTGGCGATCGCGTCCAGCAACAGACCCTCCAGCGCGCCTTGCCGGATCTCACCCATGAGCAATTGCACCAGGAACCGGCGTTCCTCCGGGCCCGCCCGCTCGAAGAGCTGGCGCAGCGCGCCGATCTTCCGCTCGGTCGAGCCGGCGCCTTGATCCGCCGCGACCGCCCCGAAGACTTGATCCACATCCGTGAGCGTCAAGGCCTCGCCGCACGGCGGCCCCTCGACCATCGCCTCCTGGATCAGGCGCCAGCCAACGCCGATCTTGCCTTGCGGCAGCGCGCCGGAGAGGTAGAGCGAAGCCAGTTCCGTTTCCTTGCCCCGTGTCTGGCGAAGGAACTCGGCGAGGAGGGCGACCTTTTCGGTCTTTTTCGTGGTCGCGCGGACCTTGGCGACCACTTCGACCAAACGAGCCAGGTGCATGGCCGGCATTATACGCGCGCGCTCGTCTCTTCCGTCCGGGTCCCTGCAGCATTGAGACGTGCAGGTGGACAGGCAGCGCCAGGCCCTCGCAAAAAAACATTATTGACCGATCGTTCCACTATGGAGTATCTTGTCTTCCGTTGTTGGAAGGAGCCCATGCCACGCCCGAAAGAATTCGATCCCGATGAAGCGCTCGACAAGGCGATGCATGTCTTCTGGCACAGGGGCTATGAAGGCACATCGATGGAGGACTTGTTGAACGCGATGAATCTCCATCGCGGCTCGCTCTATGACACATTCGGGGATAAGCGGCAACTGTTCCTGAAAGCGATCGATCGCTACTGCCGCAGCTTCGTTGGCACGAAATTCTCCATGCTCGATCAACCAGGGCCTGTCCTGCCGACTTTACGTCGGTTTATCCAGGGCATGATCGAAGGTGCCTTGTCCGATCCACAACGGCGGGGCTGCCTGATCGCCAATACGATTATGGAGCTCGCGCCTCACGAACGGGACATCGCGGCCAAGGCGTGTCAGGCGTTAAAGATGGGGGAGGACATGTTCTTCAAGGTGCTCGCGCGGGCAAAGGAGCGGGGCGAGTTGGCAAAGGACAAGGACCCCCGCGCGTTGGCACGATTTCTGGTGACGATGATGCAGGGGACGATCGTCATGATCAAAGCCGGTGCGTCAGCGGACGCCGTGAAGCAATCTACAGAGACGGCGCTCGCAATTCTCGACTGATTTTTTGTGGCCCGATATTGGAACGATCATTCCACACTCCGATGGAGGCAGCCATGGATTCCTTCAACGACCCAGCACGATGGTTACGGATGTCCCTTCGATCAAACGCCGCCTTCTCAGGCATGTCCGGTCTGGTCCTGCTGATTGCGGCCGGACCGATCGCCGCGTTTCTCGGAGTCGAGGCCCCCTGGATCATCCGCGGACTCGGCCCAGGTCTCTTGGTCTTCGCTGTGTGGCTCTCTGTGGTGGCGAGCCGTCCTAGCCCCGACCGTCGAGAAGTCTGGAGCGCGATCGGGCTCGATGGAGCCTGGGTGATCGGGAGCGCAGCATTGCTGCTGTGGGACTTGTGGCCTCTGACGGCACCAGGGAAATGGGCCGTCGGAATCACGGCCGATCTTGTCGCGACGTTCGCGGTGCTGCAGATGGTGGGGCTGTTCAAATATGAGGCGGCCCACGCGATGTTTCCCCCGGTCGAGACCTCGCGTCGTTACCGCTAACGCGCCATTCGAGAGAGCCCTTGCAAACAGGCCGGGACAGTCAGGTCCGGCTGTCTTGATGTGAACCCGCGTCGGTCCCGCCCGACCCGAGTTGAAAAGGAGGATCCACCATGCAGGGTAAATTCTATTGGGCGGCGGTAGGCGCCTACGTGATCTGCACCTTTCTCATCGCTGCGCCGTGGCATCTGGTGTTCTTCAAATCGGTCTATGACGAATTGGCGATTTTCACGAGAGCCGAACCGCTGATTCCTCTCGGGCTCGTGTCGATGCTGATGCAGGGACTGGTTTTGAGCTATCTCTACCCCTTTTTCTCCCGAGGCAATCACTCAGTGAATACGGGCGCGGCGTTCGGGCTGCTCATGGGCGTGCTGCTGGCCAGTTCCGCGGTCTTCGCCGAAGCCGGAAAACAGAACGTGACGTCCCTCCCCACATGGCTGGCTTTAGAAAGTGCGTACTACCTGCTTCAATTCACGATCGTCGGCGCCGTGATGGGGATGATTTACGCGAAAGGAGCATCAGCCCATGGCCTACGATGAACAACTCGCTGCCCGCGTTCGAGCCGTCCTCACGGGACAGCGGGCGCTCGGGGAGAAGAAGATGTTCGGCGGACTGGCCTACCTGTCGCACGGGAACATGTTCGCCGGAATCTTGAACAACGATCTAGTGGTACGCGTAGGCCCCGAGGCCAACGACGCAGCGCTGAAGGAGCCGCACACCAGACCGATGGATTTCACCGGACGGCCTATGAAGGGTTACATCTACGTCGGTCCAAACGGGACCAAGACCGCGGCCCAATTGCGGGCCTGGCTGACACGGGGCCTGAAGTTCGTGTCAAGCCTGTCGCCCGCCAAGCGGGCGGCATCACGTCGAGGATCGCGGGCGGTCACCCATCAACCTAGGAGGATCTCGTCATGACCACTGCGGAAATCGGGAAAGAACCGGGGCGCTGTTCGGCGCCCTCACCTAAGCGCATGCTCGAACGGCATTGACCTGGACGGACCGACGTGCTTGACTACCGGCCTGACCATTTCCGAAAGGAGGCTTGCATGCATCGCATCTTCGGTGTTCTGGCGTTGGCGTTTGTGCTCACCGGTCTGAACGGCTGCAGCTACATCTTCTATCCGCATGCAAAAGAGTTCGCGGAGAAGGCGAAAGGAGCCACGCATGTCGAAACGCTGATCAACCTCACGACGATGATGGAGGCCAGCGCCAAGGCCGCCAGAGGCGGCAGGGGTTACGATCAGGCGCTGAACGATCTCCACAATCAGTTTCATGCGTTCGACGACAATCTCTGCTGCGTGGACAAGGCCGTGCGCGAGCAGCCGACTTACGCCCTCGCGGTGACGCACAACAAGGAGTTGTGGGCCATTTTCAAGCGCGCCTGGAAATTCAAAGACGATCAACCGCAGCGCGAGCAGCATTTGGACCTGTTCGCCTCGGAAGTCAAAGAGCTGCGCGAGACGTTGCAGAGCTTGAAGTGAGCGACGCGTATCGCGACAGGCGTCAATCGTCAGCCCTCAATCGTCATTGGTAGAAGGAGATGCAATGCCCCAACAGACGGCGCAGGAAGTCATCGAAACCCAACGGCAGGATTGGAACCGCGTCGCGCCCGGGTGGGAAAAGTGGGACGAGTTCTTCGACCGCGGCATGGCCTTCTTGAATCACCGCCTGGTCGGCGACGCCCGACTGCGACCGGGTCATCACGTGCTCGACCTCGGTTCGGGCACCGGCTATCCCGCGCTGCTGGCCGCGCAGGTTGTGGGTCCCAGAGGCCGCGTGATCGGGATCGACGTGGCGGAGCGGATGCTGGCGGCCGCGGAGCGCAAAGCCTCCAGGCTCGGCCTGGCCAACATCTCATTTCGCACCGGAGATGTGACGACGCTCCCATTCGACGCGGCCTCGTTCGACGCGGTGACCAGCCGATTCTGCCTGATGTTTCTGCCGGACATTCCCAGAGCCGCCGCCGAAATCGCGAGGGTGCTCAAGCCCGGGGGTTGGGTGGCCGCCGCCGTCTGGTCCGACCCGGACAAGAACGTGTCGTTCGGCATCACAATGGACGTCTTGAGACAGCTCATCGAGCTTCCGCCGTCGGATCCCACCGCGCCGGGCATGTTCCGCCTGGCCCAGCCGGGAGAACTGTCCGGCATGTTTCGGCAAGCCGGGCTGATCGACGTGACGGACGAGGAATTTCTCGCCGAGTGGACCTATCGCTCCGGGGAAGAATACTACCAGAGCCTCATGGACCTGGCGGCCCCGCTCCAGGCTCTTTTCGCCAAATTGTCCCCCGCTCAGCAGCGCGAGGCCGAACGGCGCATCATCCAGGCCGTGAATGAGTATCGTCGCGGCGATGCCATCGTTCTCCCCATCGCCATCCGTCTCGTGGCCGGCCGCAAACCTCGCTGAGAGATTCCCGTGGCTTCCAAGAACGACACGTTCAGGGACTTCATTCTGGATCAACTGTCCGGCCTGCGCGGCCTGACCTGCCGAGCCATGTTCGGCGGGTACGGCCTGTATCGAGGTGAGGAGTTCTTCGGGATCATCCATAAAGGCCGGCTCTACTTCAAAACGAACGACCACACCCGTTCCGCCTACATCGCCAAGGGCATGAAACCCTTCCGGCCGAACAAGCAGCAGACGCTCAACACCTACTACGAAGTGCCGGTGGACGTGATCGAAGACGCAGACCAATTAGTGGAGTGGCTGAACAGGGCAGCAACACAGACGGCCGGCAGACAAGGCTTCGTCTGACCCTGTCATTCCTCCTCGTTCCCCGGCAGGTTCTCGAGGTCTTCCAAGTCCTTGTACCGGCCGGCGGCTTTCTTGTTGGCCTTCAGATGACGAAGGCTCAACACATGGACCATGACGCCGTCCATATCATCGACCACACGGGCTTTGTAGCATTCGGCGAACTCCACCCCTGAAACGCTTGTCGCAATTTCGATCCGAACGGGCGGGCGGCCGAGCCGAATAATCTGACCCGGCTGTTGAAAGAGCGCCGGGGTCAGCTCCGGCAGGTCAAACCCGAAGGTTCGAAGCGCCGACACGACGCGGCGGGCATTGTCGGGATGCGTCGCAATCCACACATCCATATCCGCGGTGGCGCGAGGGTATCCGTGATAAGCCACCGCATACCCCCCGACAAGCAAATACTCAACGTGATGTTCGTTGAGCAATCTCAAGAACTCTTTGAAGTCGGGCGGTAGATTGATCGTGGCCATAATTGAGTTGCCGCAGGACTTCGACCGCCTGCAACCGTTCGGAGGGAGACCGGGACAGCCAGTACGCTCTGTCGTCGGAAGGCTCCGAGAGCGCCGTCACGATCATGACGGTTCTGTCTATTCGGATGGAAGGGAGGGATGACATGCGGCGCATTCTAGCACAGCCGGCCATGACCTACCACAAAGCGCGAGGTAATGGGTGATGTCACCCGGCGCGTCGATCAGCTTACCGCCGGGACTTCTTCAGGCATGTTCAGACAGCGATGCCGTTCAGATCCCTTCCCTCTGTCTCCCAGAGCATGAAACCCTTCCGGCCGAACAAGCAACAGACGCTGAAGAATTATTACCAAGTGCCGGTCGACGTGCTCGAAGATGCTGAGCGGCTTGCGGAGTGGGGAGAGGTCAGCGCATCGCACGAATGAGTTCTTCGGTGGTTCAGTTCCCAACCGGCCGGGTGCGAGGCCGATAGGGCTTATTCGGCAACCACGGAGCCTGCCACCGAGGCATGGTAGGCATGGCCCGAACGCGAGTCGGGACGAATTCCAGCCAGTTCCCTTGAACTTTGCCGGCCACTCCGTCGAGAGTAAACTTTCCTGAGTCCCAGGCCCATACTTTTCTGTTCGGAGCAAAGACTCGAGTGTCTAACGCGTCCGCGAGCAGCTGGGCGGCTCCCTTCGCTTCTGCTCCTGAGTCACACGAGATCAGCCGGACGACCATTCCCGGCCGAAACCCTCTCGCTCGCGCCATACTGGCGAGCGTCTCCGGGGAAATTTTATAGAACTTCCGCCAGGTGTGCATTTCAAACCCTTTCGGCGAGCCATGCACCATGATATCGAAGACTCCCGGCACAGGCGCGAGGTTTTCGGCGAAACGCCTCAACCGTCCATCCTCCTTGTCAATGCCGCGAAACAAAGCCAGCCGGCCGCTCTCGAAGCTGGGCCATCCAACCGGGTCGTAATCCTGTTCCTGCGAGAACGAAGGGCGATCGGCGCTCCGCGACGGCGCCGCCGGCTTATCCCCGCGCGGGGCGCGGCCAGGTCGGGCCCGGGCGGCATGGCCGGAGACCGCAGAAGGACCAGCCGTGTCCGGCACGTCCATATCCGGCGCCTTCTGTGCCATGCCCGGCTCCACACTGCCCGACGCCTTGCCGCTCATTCGCACGCGGCGGGCATCGTCCAGCCCATCAAACAGTTTGGCATTCCGGAGCTTCGCGAATTCCGCTCCTAACATCCCGCTCCCCGCAAACAAACCTGAATACGCCAAGGTCTGACCTAGATCGTCAACTCCGTATTCTTCCTTGAACAGGACCTCGGTGACCGCCATATCCACCGCCACATCAAGCGCCAGTCCAAGCGCGGTGGCTGCTGGATACTCCATGAAAGCCACGGGAAAGAATACGAGCCCGGATAGAGCTCCCATGGCCATCAGCCCTTTCTTCTGCCCCTCGTTGATTTGCTCGTTGAGATAGTCCGACCGCGCCTGCTGCGCGGTCTTCAGACGGAGCTCCAGATTGCGCATGGGGTCCGGAATGAGCCGTCCGTTCTCCAGATCGAAGGCCGCTTCGAGAAACGGATCCCAGCGTGCGCGGAGTCCCATAAGCGGAATCTCCCGGCGCGGGTGCTCGGGCCTCAAGGCAACGAGATCTTCCGGGCGCGTGTCCTTTTCCAACCTCGGGAGAATAACGTGCCGCCGGCGCGCCGAGGTCCTCACGGCAGAGTCGAGGGTCTGGCCCACTTTGTAGTAATCGCGAGCCGCTGGATCAAACACCAGCGCCAGTGAGCCTTCCAGATCGAAGAAGGGATACACCACCGAAGGCGGCGGCTCCTTGGCACCGAGCACGTCATAGTGCGTCCTGACCCGAATCGGACCGACGTCGCTTCCCTCAGGATGCGTGACGTAGGCCACTTCGACCTGTTTGGGGACGGCCTTCCCTTGGGTCGCAATCTCGAGGAACGGCAGTCGGTCATCGTACAGAATTCGCCTGTCCGGAAAAATCGGATCGATATACCTGCTCGCATCCCGCGTCTTCGGTCCGTACTCGATGTACACGAGCCGGTCTGCGAAATCGTAATACTGCGTGGCCGTCATCTCAAAATTCAGCCCAAAGGTGTATTTATCGGTCACCTGGCTGGGAAGCGCTTGATGTCCATACTCATAACGGAACCGGTTGTCCTCGCTCAGCGAGCCGTTCGGATCATAACGAAACCACGTCGTGTACTTCTTCACGGCGCCGTTTATGAGGGTGGCTTTCAGCTTCACGTCCGTGAGGCCGGCGTCCAGATCTTCGTGCTGCCAGAATTCGGTTCGGGCCAGCCGATCCCCGTCGTAGACAAACTTGACCATTTCGCCGGCCGACACCCTGTTTTCCTTCCTGCCGTAGATCACTCCCGGTCGGTTGGTAAACGTATCTTGCGCCGAGAAGATCGTTTCGATTCGATCGTTGTCGTACCGATAGAGACGACGGCTTGTCCCCTTGGCATTCGTGTCCGTCGGCTTGTCCGACCATTGGAACACCGTGCTCACGTTCCCGCGGGCGCCCCACGGCATATAGTCGAGCGCAGTCGTCTCGCTTCCCTCGGATTCGAACAGCATCTTCACGTGCGATTCCTGGCTCAGGGCACGGGAGTCGGCGTCATAGCCGGAGCCGAACGTGGCAACGCGGCCCGCGCTCGAGTACACCATCGCCTGGATCGGGCGGCGCGCCGCGTCGTAACTGTACACCGTGTCTTCGATCCCGCCGATGCTCCGCCGCGCGACGCGAACCGGCCCGGTGTACTCATAGGCCACCCCTTTCGCCGGCTCACCCTCGCCGGACACGCGATGACGGAGCAGATAGACCCGACCGACGGTATCCCGTTGCGCCTGAATGGTCCATGCGGCGTCCGACCCCACGGAAGGGCCGCGCAACTCAGTGCGCGAGCCCACGGCATCATAGGCGTAATCCAGCCGCAGCGCTGATCCGTGAATGATTTGTTCCTCCGATCGGACGTTGTCTACGCTGTCGTAGGTCATCTTGCTGGTGACGATGCCGCCGTACCGGCCGGCCTCCACGATTCGACCGAGCCCGTCGTACGCAAACGTCTCGCGCGTGGATCGTCCCACCGAGTGATCGGGGTACTCCACCGTGATCACCGTGGCGCGATCCTCGCGGTCGTACGTGTAATCAAGTTTGACTCCGTCGGAACGCTCTTCCCGCCCGGCGTTCCCGCGATCGTCGTATTTCCTATAGGTCCGGCTTTGGCCGTCCACCGTCAGCCGTTCCAACAGGCCGGCGGCATCGTATTTCCGGATCATAGTGCTGATGGTCCGTCCCCCTCGATCCACGGTCGAGCTGACGAGCCGGTCTTGAAGATCATAGGCGCGGCTGACGACCAGCTTGTCGTGGCCCAGATTCGCGAACTGTTCGTCGCGGACGCCGCGCCCGAATCCGTCGAATTCGAACAGATCCAACCGCCCGCCGTTCTCCAGTTTCGCTCGTACGTTCCCCAGTGAATCGTAGGCGAATGCGGCGCCGGCCCCGCCCGGCACTGTCAGTGACGAGAGCCGCCCCAGCGCGTCGTAGCTCATCGTCTTGGCGTACGCCGTCGTCTTTTCGACGCGCTTCGGCTGGCCTTCTATTTCCTCAAAAACTACTTCCCGTTCGATTTCTTTGATGCTGGTCGGCAAGCCGCCCGGTTCGTAGGAGTAGTGCACCTCGTTGAGCAGCGGATCCGTATCCTGGCTCTTCCGATGGCCTTCGTACTGAAAGACACTCTCGTTCTTCCGCGCATCGATCGCACCTCGGACTTTGCCTTCCGCGTCCCGGATCAGCCGTTCGGTCCGCATGCCGGTCGTGAACCCGTCCGGTCCGAAGATATGCTCCTGCGTTTCGATTCGATCTCCGATCTCGTCGTACTTGAATTCGAGAAATCGGAGTCGCACGGATTTCCCCTCATGATTCTTGCCCTGGATATCGACTTTCTGCGTCGTGCCGTCGGGATTCAGGGGGGCGACCAGGGTCGTCCCCTCAGGCAGGATCGTTTTATACGGCCGATCGAAGGGATCCGGTTCATAGATGGTTGTGCTGCCCGCCCCGCGTGTCTTCTCGATCAGATTGCCGTTCAAATCGTAGCGGTAGCTCTCGGCGAGCTTGCCGCCGAATGTTTTCTGAGTCACATTGCCGACTGCGTCGTACTGGTAGGAGATCATGAACCCTTCCGGCTCCTGAACCGTCACCAGATTCCCGCCGCCGTCGTGGGCTTGGGTCCGTTCCCGGGAAAGCGCCGTACCGGCTCCCAGGTCCTGTGCCAGTTGCGTTTCTTTGGTCAGAAGATTGAGCAGGTTGTACTGATAGGTCTTCGTGACCTGGAAGGATTTTTTCGGAAGCTCCGGGAACGAGCCGTCAGACGGGACATTGTCGTTGACCGCGATCTGTTCCAGAATCAGATTCCCGTTCTGATCGTAGACGTAACTCGTGCGGTTCTTGAAGCCTTGCTCGTCTTCCACCTTCTCCCGCACCAAGTCTCGTTTATCCACCTTCAGCATGGTGATCGTGCCGCGCGCATCGGTGTACTTAATCATGTTCCCGCGGAGATCCCGTCCGAACGACACGTTGTCCTCCAGGTCTCCGTCGTCTGCCACCGAGACCAAATACCCGTTCCCATCGTAGCCATAGACCGTCTTGTGCCCGAGCGGATCCGTCTCTTGAAGGAGAAGTCCCTTGGGACTGTAGGTGTAGGCGGTTTCAATGGGGCCGAGTGTCTCACCCTTTGCCGTGGTCCGGCGTGGACGTCGCCGCACGATCGGATTGCCTTCGGCTCCTGCGGTGAAATAGTCGTAGTCGAACTCCGTGACGGCCTCACCCGGCCCTTCGATCCGCTTGAATTGGTTATAGAGCGGCTCATACGTGTAAGAGGTGGTGATAGAGGAGTAGGGCAACGGATTCGGTCGATCTCCCGCATGAAGGATCTTCAGGGTCAGATTGCCCCTAGCCAAGTTGTTCAGGTACGTGACACCGCTCTCGCCTCCCTTCCCGCTTGTGATCCCCAAGGCTGATGTCCCGAGCCCCGAGGCCGAGGGAGCGCTCACTGACGGAGCCGTCAGCCCCTGCGCTCCCCCGCCGCAATTCAAACAATCCCGGATCGGCCCTTCCGTGACGGGACCTCCCCCGGCCGCAAACTGGTATTCGATGCGATTGCCTTCCGGTCTGGTCAGAATCGTGACCTGATCGCTCTTGTTGTGCTGAATCGTGGTCGTGGCCACCCTCCCGTCGTCCAACTTGAGATCGATTCGCCGTACGACGTAGGCCAGGCCGGTCCACTCCAGGGTATAGACTTCCTCGCCGCCCCGCGGCCCTTGGACGGTCACGCGGCTGCCGGGCTTGCCTTCCCACTGGAATAGGGTCATACCTCCTTCGAACCCGCCGCCTCGGGTGCCCGTTCCCGGACGGCCGTGCGTCTGGCTCTGAATCCGCTTGACGCTCCCATCCTGCCGCCATTGGTTTTTCAGATAGGGGTCCCCGCCCAACGCGCTTTCGCGCGGAAGGGTGAGCGTCTCCAGGTAATAACGCGTGTCCTGTTCCGTGTAGGAGTACGTCGTGATGAAATTGCCGTCCTTTCGCTCTTCGGCCTTCTCGAGCACCGGCCGGCTGTCGCCGCCGCGGTAGTGATATTCGACCTCGCGGCTGTCCGCTCCAAAGTCTTCTCTGACTTTCTTCAGCCGCAGCTTGGGAAAGGTGCCCGAGATGACCTCGCCCTTGTAATTGGTATGCACCAGACCGTTCCCTTCGATGGTCGTCCACTCCAGCACGTATTTTCGGCCGGCTGTGTCGGTGATCTTCTCCAGCTTCGGGTTGAAGGTCAGGGGATGGAACACGGGGGCATACTCGAACGTCATCCGGTTGTCGTGGCGATCCAGGATGTAG
This sequence comes from Nitrospirota bacterium, assembly GCA_040755395.1. Lineage (NCBI taxonomy): Bacteria > Pseudomonadati > Nitrospirota > Nitrospirota bacterium. The sequence continues at coordinate 16,042 of JBFMAX010000019.1, read as the reverse complement.
AGCAGGATGCCGCGGCAGGAATAAACCTCGCGGTATCCGTTCCCGTACCGCATCACGTAAAAGATGTCACCCTCGTAGTTGGGATGGCCCGCGAACGGCGACTGCTGGTTCGGCAGCAGCACGTACCGCTCCAGTTCGGTGAAAAGGTTGTCAGGAGGCTGATAATAGGTGACCCAGGCATCGAATCGGCCGCCGAAATTTTTCACCATCTGGAAGCGGACGCCCGACGGCTTCATTTCTTCCACCCGACCATTGCCTCGCATGTACAGCACAGGGCCGGGGTTCATCAGTCCTTCGACCCTGAGGCCGAGCTTCGGGTTCAGCGCGCCGCCCTGGGGAATCAGACGCTTGTAATAAGCGAAATCCCAGTTGTAGCCGAACAGACCGCCTTCCTTCGTTTTGATGTTCGACCGATAGAACCGGCTGGCATTGAAATCGACCCCGATGGATTGCACGTACAGATCATGGGAGAAATAGAAGAAGGAGAGATCGTGTAGCCACACGTGGTCCCCCGCGATGGCGGGATCGTTCAACCCTTCCTGTCCCGGTTCGCGCGGCGGGGGCTCGATGAATTCCTTGACGTCGGGCAACCCGACTCTGGCGCCCAGCCCGGGCACCTCACCACCCCCGCCGAAGAGCTTGCACGCCAGCACGTCATCGATATTCTCTTCCGGCGGAGTCGGAATGAACGGCGGTGGCGGCGGAACAAGACCTGGCGGATTCTCCGGCGTCTCCGGCGGGACCGGCGGCTTGGGCGGTCTCGGCTGGGTGCCTCCACCCGGCGGCCGCGCAATCGTGCCCCCGGTCGGTGGACGGGCGGTGGTCTGATCCCACCCGGCGCCGACCTGGAGCTGCCCGTTGTCCGGAATCGTCATGGTCGTCACGGTTCCGCTCCGCAGGGTGTGGACATCCAGTCCCTTCGCGGCGTCGGGTCCCCAGGCCGACGTTTCACCTTTCACCAGTTGTTCCGGCGTCGGCGGCGCGGGCCAGATCGTCGCGGTGGCTTGCTCGGTCTCGTGCAAAGCCACCGAGGCGGTCGCCTGACCCGACGGCGAAGATCCCGCCGAAGCGACGGCCTCGCCCGCCGTTTCCGCCATCGCCGTCACAAACTCTTTCTCCGGTCGCCAACTCTCGCCGATCAGGGTGCCCAGCTCCGAGGCCGGGAGAAACTCGCGGCACCGATCCAGTTCGCAGAATCCGAGTTTCGGGTGGTCGCGGCACAGGGCTTTGGCCTGCCCTTCGGTTCCGCGAAAACTGAGCAGCGCCCATCCTCCATACTTCGGGTGATCGCCCGGAATCCGCACCACCTCGGGTTCCTGGAGCTGGTTCTGCTGGGCAAAAGCTTGGGGGTCGAGATCGGGAGGCACGAGCACGGCCTGCCGGGGCGTGGGATTCAGCTTGACGTCCAGCCGCGTCGAATAGCTGGGCAGGCGGCTCACGTCGGTGGCTTCCTGCGGATCGGCAGCCTGAACGGAGCCGAGCCCCAGCAGCAGGCTCAATCCGGCGAGAAGGCCGCCTTTCAGCCCGGATGACAACTTCGGCATAGTCCCGCTCCTCGGTCTCCTTCCCCGTACGGCGGCGCTCATTCCACCGTTAACGACCCTCGCGCTTCCCGCTGGGTTCCTCTCCGATCACGCGCCGCCACGCGAATCGTCCATTCGCCCTTCGCCGTGATGTTGTTCACCGGGACGAGGCCCAATCGTCCCTCCTTGACCGCGGTGGTCAGCGGCTCTCCGACCGCCTGCCACTGCGTCGGCGATTCTCCGCGACCGATCTCCAGGACGTAACGGTCCAACTCGCTCCCGATGGCCGTGCCGAGCACTTCGATGACCGTCCGGCCTTTCTCTTGAATCGGCCGGACCTCCGTAATTCTCGCCACCAGGTACCAGTCGGGGTCCGCGCGTAGAGCCTTGGCGGCATTGATCCGTCCCGCGCCCGTGAACTGATCCCAGCCCGGCACTTCGACGTCGTCGGCCGACATCAGAAGCATCCGTTCGACCTGCGCGTTGGTGAGCGCAGGATTCTTTGCCCACAAGAGCGACGCGACCCCGGCGACGAAGGGCGCGGCAAAGGAGGTTCCGCTTGCGCGGTAGTAGCGGGCTTCCGCCCCGACGAAGGACTCCCCCGGCTGGTAGTTCTCCGCTTCGGAGACCAGAACGAAATCCGTGCGTCGCGCGCGGAGCGACAGGATGTCCACGCCGGGGGCTGCGATCTTGACCGATCGCCCCCAGTTGGAGAAGGGCGCCCGCTTGTCGTTCTGGTCCGTAGCCGCCACGCTGAGGACGTGCTTCGAGCCGGCCATCCCGTAGTCCGTTGTTTCTTCCGCCACGTTGCCCGAGGCCACGACGATGACCAGGCCCTTTTCATAGGCGTAGTCGATCGCGAGCTGTTCGACCTGCGAGATCTTGTGCCCGCCGAGACTGAGATTGATCACCCGCGCGCCGTTCCGCACCGCGTAGAAGATCGCCTCAGCAATGCCGGTGCTGCGGCCGCGCCCGAGGAAGTTCAGGACCTTGAGCGCCATGATCTTCGCGGCCCGGTTGATCCCAGCGATCCCTTCCCCGTTGTTTGTCGCCGCCGCGATGATGCCGGCCACATGCGTGCCGTGCCCCGCGTGGTCCCACGGATTGTTGTTGCGATCGACGAAGTTCCAGCCGATCAAATCGTCCACATAGCCGTTCTGATCGTCGTCGATCCCATTCGGCTGCTCCTTCGGATTACGCCAGATGTTTTCGGGTTTGAGGTCGGGATGAAAATAATCCAGGCCGGTATCGATCACCGCGACAATGACGGGAACAGTGGCGCCGGTCGCCGCCTCCCAGGCCGAGGGACCCTGGCCGGGCGGGGCAAAGCCGATGCGATGGAGCGCCCACTGGTCGGGATAGGGCTGCCCCCAGGACCCCTTGGCGCGGTACAAGGGATCGTTCGGCGTCGGGGAGGAAGCCGAACCGTCGAGAGGAACGGCGGGCCGCATCGGGCTGACCTGGTCGGCCGAGCAGCCGACCAGACCGATACCCAGCACAAGGACGAAGAGCCGGCGCATGGCGACGCCCGAAAGAGAATCCGCGCGAAAGACCGGCGGGAAGCATGTCAAGACGCCGCGGCGACGGCAACACCCGTTTGGGTTATGTACATGTGCCGAGCCTGGAAGCCGTTCACCGAGGCAACCGACGGCTGGAAATCCCTGGATTTCCTAGCCCGGAGCCGCGGTCTGAGGAAGAATGACCCGGCGAAAAAAGAGCCGTGGATTTCTCTAGTACGGAACGCTATACTGAGCGCCCCTCGTCAGAGCGTTCCACAGCCGGCAGGGAGGCCCGTCATGGTCGGTCAGAGACAGCTCCACGAGTTGATCGACCGGATTTATGACGCGGCGCTGGATCCCTCGCACTGGCCCACGGTCCTGGACGAACTCGTCCGGCTCACCCGAAGCCGAACCGGCAACATCGCGGAAATCAACCTGACAAACGGCACGACTCGAGCGCTGGCTTCCGTGGGCATTCCGCCCAAGGGATTCTCCGATTACGAAGCCTACTACTGGCAAAAAGACATCTGGACCCCCAAGCCCGGCGCCTTTCGGATCGGTGTGGCTTATCCCAGCCATGGACACATTCCCGACCATGTGCTGGTCAGGAGCGAGTTCTACCAGGACTGGATGAAACCGCTCGGACTCTTCCATGCCGCAGGCGGCATTCCCCTCGTGGAGGAGAACCGGATGTTCCTGATCGGCGTCCATCGGCCGTGGTCGGAACATCGTCCTTACGAGGACCGCGAGGTCCGCGTTCTTCAAGGCCTGTTCCCTCACCTCAAGCGCGCGCTCCAAATCCAGAACCGCTTGGAGCGAGCCGTCGCGGAGCGCGACGCGCTGCGAGACGTGGCGGATCGCCTGCGGACCGGGATGATCGTGTGCGACGCGCACGGGCGCATCCACTGGGCCAACCAGGCGGGCGAAGGGCTGTGCCGTCGAGCCGACGGGCTGACGATCTCCAAGGGAGTCCTGACCGCCGCTGCGCCCGACGAAACCACCCGGCTGGCGCGCCTCATTCATGACACCGTGCGCATCGCGATCGGCGACGGTCAAGCCGCTTCGACAGGCTCGGAGCACGCTGCCGGCGGTGCCATGCTGGTGTCGCGGCCATCAGGACGCCGGAGCTACGTCCTGCTCGTCGGCCCGCTGCGCGCCGCCGGGCGGCGCCTGGATGAGCAGAGACCCGCCGCCGCGGTCTTCATCTCCGACCCGGAGGACACGCCGGAACTTCCGGAGGCTCTGGTTGTCCGTGAATACGGGCTCACGCCGGCGGAATGGCGGCTCGCCGAGTCCCTTCTTCGAGGACAGTCCGTGAAAACCGCCGCCGACCAACTCCGCCGAAGCCACAACACCGCCCGCGCCCAGCTCAAACAGATCTTTCAAAAGACCGGCACCAGGCGACAGGCGGAACTCATTCGCCTGCTGCTCGGGCACCCGGCGCTGGCCGACCGCCCTGAACCGTTTCCCAGTCGCTCCCAACCGGACCGCGAACGCCGAGCATCAAATTCCCAAGCACCGTTCCGCCCCGCAGTTTAACGCGCAGAATCCACAGTCGCTGTCAGCCCTCGACTCTCAGCAGTCGGCACGCCCCACCCTCCCCCAACTTCGGGGGAGGGTTAGGGAGGGATGACCCGGCACACCAGTGCCCTGACACGAAAATCCGTGCAACAAATCGTGGCGCGCGGAATTCTCTTCGCATCCCTCTCCCCTTTGTCATACCTATCGACGGCGCAAGGAACGTGGCGCGGAGTTGTACGTAATCCGTTTGGGTGTTGCGACCTGGAAAGCCGCCTGCCATCCTGAACCCCACAAGCTCCACGATCTCTCATGTATTCAAAGGAATCGCCCATGCGTTCTCATGCTCGTTTTCCTTCCCCGGCAGGCGTGGGCGGCATGAAAAGGTTGGGCTCCGGCTCGATCCTTACCCGCAACCTCGGTGGGGTCTTGCTGCTCCTGGTCGGCGCAGTCGCCTTTCTTTCGATTCCCCGGACCATCCAGGCCGACACGCTCTCTCCCCAGCGCATCCAGGAACTGACCGACCTCGGCGCGCAAATCGCCGACCGGGAACGAGCCATGAAAGAGGCTGAACGGCAGCTCCAACAGCCGAACTTGAGCGAGACGGATAGAGCGCGCCTGACGAATGAAGTGGGATCGCACCGCGATTTCATCAAGAACACGACGGCGGGGATCGAGGCCCAAGGCGCGGATCAGAAGAAGGTGCTCGATCGCGCAATTGAAGCGAGAAAAAAACAATACGAGCTTCAAGAAGCTAGAGCGAAAGCTGCGGCCGATCCATCGGATAAGAAAGCACAGCGGCTTGCGAACCGCTTGGACGTCGAGCTCAAAAATGATTACAAGGACATCGGGACCCTGCCGCCGTTGCCGCAGCAGGCGATGGCTCCCTCTTCCACAACCGGAGCGATGGCTCCGACAGGGACAGCAGGCGGCGCTCAACAGGTCAATTGGGCGCTCACCGGGACTCTTCAATTCGCCTCCAAACCTAAAGTGAAGGGCGGTGCTCAGGAAACGGCGACGGCGACGATCGCCGAGCAAACCCGGGCGCGTGTCACCATGACCTTTGAGGGGAAGGATGAAAATCCGGACAGTTGGCTGAAAGGCATCGGGTATTCATGGAAATCGTGGGACGCATTCTCGCCAAAGGTCGAATACAGCCGGCAGGACAATACCTACTCGGTTGGAGGCGAGTTCACTCGGCAGGAGTTGCGAGAGCAGCAGTTGGTGTTCACCAACGTGACGGTCCACGGAGCCTCGACGGACGAGAGCGGGATACAGTCCTACGGGAAGACGGAGGTGACCATCCCTCAAATCCCTCGCGTACCCGATGTTCCATCATCCTCCGGTCAGGGCCCGATCTCTACCGCCCTTGCTTCGGGGGTCTACCCGGTACCGATAGGAGAGATTCTGATCGACAATCGGCCGTCCTACATCAAACGGTTTAGACCGGATGCGAACGTCTGGCAGATCAGCCAGGACCTGGAGCATGCAGGGCTCCCGGGCATGGATGCCTGGACTCCATGGCGGAATCCGCTGGGTTCCGACATGTTCGTCTATTATCTGGAGGATCCATCCCAGGTGACCCGCTTCACCGAGGTTGCCGGCCCACGTCTGGACCTGCTCGAGCCGAACGAAGACCTCGGGGGCGCCCCCGCGCCAAGTCTGGATCCTCTGCGTTGGCCCATGACCGCGGCAGAGGCGCTCCCGCGTTGGACCATCCGTGTTCCGTCGTTCGAGGAGTGAGCGATGCGCCGGGCCATCTTGTCCATCGTCACGGCGTTTATGGTGTGCGGATGCGCCACAGAGCAGGCGCCGGTGCCCGGCGTCGTCGGAGCGCCGCCCCGCGACCTTCCACGGGCCGCCGGAGCCGAGGCCGCGCACACCGGCATCCCCAACGACACGTTCTACGCCTCCACTGGCGCCTGGGGGCAGCCGTTTCTTGACCAGTGGTACCTGCACCGCGTGGGATTTCTCCCGAAGGGCAGCGGACGCTCGGCGTGGGACATCGAAACCGGTGAAGGTCGCCCTGTGATCGTCGCCGTGCTCGATACGGGGCTCGATTACTACCATCCGGACCTCAAACGATCATCCGTGTGGCAAAACCCGAAACCCAACAAGAAAGGCGAGGATCCCAACGGCTACGAAAACGACTTCATCGGTTGGAACTTCGTCGATCAGAACAACAACCCGTGGGACAACGACGGGCACGGCACTTTCGTTGCCGGCATCATCGCGGCAACCGCCAATAATGGCCAGGGCATCACCGGGATCAATTGGGGCGCGCAGATCATGCCCCTCAAGATTCTCAACGTGTTTGCCCACGGCAAAGTGTTCGACCTGGCGCGCGCGCTCGTCTACGCCGTGGACCACGGGGCGAAAATCGTCAACTTGAGCCTGGAGGGAGAGCGGCTGAATAAAACCGAACAACTCGCGATCGATTACGCCTACCAGAAAGGGGCATTGATCGTGGTCGCAGGCGGCAATCAGGGCAGCGAGACGAACGGTCGAGGACCGGTGGGCCTGAACCATGTACTGGGCGTCGCCGCGCTCGATCTCAATGATAAGCGCGCGGCGTTCTCGAACTGGGGCAGACACATCAAGATCGCCGCCCCGGGTGTCGATATCCTCTCGCTGCGGGCACGCCGCACGGATTTCATGTTGCTCACCGGGGCGCAGGACTACAAGCCGGGCGAGAGCTTCGTCGGGCCGCAGAACCAATTCATGCGGGCGTCGGGGACATCGTTTGCCGCCCCGATGGTCTCCGCCGTGGCGTCGCTCATCTGGGCGAAATACCCGAACCTGACCAACGTGCAGGTCGAGCGGATGCTGCTGGAATCGGCGGATGACGTGGAAGTGCCGGGCTGGGATCAGTTCACCGGCGCCGGGCGGCTCAACGCCGTCGCGGCCCTGAAAGCCGACCCGAATTATTTTCTGACCGCCAAAGTCCACGAGGTCTCGGTCGAGCAGGTGGGCGGGAAGCCGGTCATTCAGGTGAGCGGCACCGCAGTCGGGAGCAAGCTCAAACGCTACGAGATTCAGCTTGGCCAAGGCGAGCAGCCGACCACATGGAAAACCGTGGCGACGGAACAGGGCAAATCCGTCGAAGACGGCGCGCTGGGCGTCTTTTCCGTCAAGGAACTGACCGCCAAGGGAACCTGGACGGTTCGGCTCGTGGTCGCGGACGATCGCAAGACCAAGGAAGCGCGCGGGCAACTCGATGTGGAGTAACACCTTTCGAGACCGGATCTTTCTCCAACGGGCCTCATCCTCAAAAGGAGGGAGGATGCCATGAGACGAAGACGGCTGTATTCTCCCATCATCGCAGTATGTCTGGTCGGCCTGTGGGCCACCTTCGCCTATGCCGTGGCGACCAACGTGAAGGTCGTAGGGGCCGGCGGCAACCCCATGGCTAAGGCCAAGGTCAAAGTCACCTTGAACGACGGAAGCACGACCCGGGGGGTTACTGATGCGAGCGGACAGGTGACCCTCGATGTGGATCCGAAAAATGTCAAGGAGACGGAGGTCGAGGACGAAAATGGCAACCGCCGCCGCCTCGCAGGCGCATGGTTCCTGACGGACGATACGGTCGTGCTGAACTTCATGAACATGGCCTCGATCGCCGCGGTAGGCGGAGCGGCGATGGGAGCGCGAGCCGGATGGATCGGCAACACCGAAGTGGTCTTCGGTGTCGGTGGCGTCACCAGCTTCGGAGGAGGCAACGACGGTCGTTCCACCTCGATCTTCAATGACACCACCGGCTCAGGCGGGGCGTTGAGCGGTACGTCATTCAATCTTCAGTTTCGCACGTTCCCCTTCGCTTTTAATGGTATTCGAGTCGGTGGCTTCGTCGAGTACGACCAGTTTTTCGGAGCCGACGCCAGCGGGGGGATCGGGGTTCACCATATAGTGGGTGGCCCGAGTAACGACACCAAGTTTACGCGCAGGGCCAACCGAGCGTTCGGGTTTGGCTTGACGCAGGTCGTCCCGCTGATAGATGGAGTGTCTGTTGATTTCATTCAAGGCATTGCGTTTCTGCAGCAAACGATCGAGGGAGAATCCGACGAAGCGAAGGGCGGCGGCACGCTCGTGAAGACCCGCTCCTCAACCACCAATGTCGTGCCGAAACTCGGCCTCTCCCTCGAATACCAACTGCCGGGGTTTCCTGTTTCGATTCGCCTGGCCTCAGAGTTCATCTATATGCCGAGCGTGGGAGCTAACACGACGAGCGGGTTTACGGGAAGTCGCTACGCCTTCAGCGCTGAAGGCACTTGGCTGGCCAATACGACGCTGGGTCTCGTCGTTCCACTCAGCCAACTTTTGGGAACGCTTCATTGATCGGAATCGCCCGAGCGCATGTGCCGAAAGGATCCTCTGCGGATGGAGTAAAGGGGTCGTGGGGTAAAGGGGTCGCGGGGTAAAGGGGTCGGGAGTCTTTTCTTGCCGTACTTTCCTCTCGCCACTGAGCCTGACAATCCGATAACGACCCACGACTCCGTTTCTTCTCTTCTGGACAGCCTTCAATCTGAAGCGATACATTACTGACCTCGGTTGTCCCGATCTTGTCCAGCCCCGTCGAAAGACCAACACATGCTACGCGAAGACCAGAGATATAAGGAGATATAAAAGGGGTCGGAGATATAAAAGGGGTCGGGAGTCTTTTCAAGACGGCGCCTGAATCCTATAAAGACTCCCGACCCCTTTTCTTCTCCGACCCCTTTTCTTCTCCCACAAAAGAGGCACAAAAGGGGCTTGCCTTCTTTAGGCCGCCGCGCCGATACTTGGCGCGAATTCTGCCCGACTGATTACCCTGGAGAAGTCCGGCATGGCCGCAGACCAGCCCCCGCCCCTGCACGATCTTGACGAGGGGGCCGCGCTTCGTTCCATCGTCGAGGGCACGGCGACGGAGACCGGCGAGCGGTTCTTCGCCTCGCTCGTCCAGAACCTCGCCAAGGCGCTGAACACCCATGCGGCCTGGGTCACGGAGTATCTGGAAGAGTCCCGCCGCCTGCGGGCCCTCGCCTTTTGGATGGGCGGCCAGTGGGTGCGCGACTACGAGATCGACATCACCGGCACCCCCTGCGAGCAGGTCATCACGCAGGCTCGCCTGGTGCACATCCCCGATAACGTCTTCTCGCTTTACCCCGGCGACCCGGACTTCCGCGGGACCGGCATCGTCAGTTACATGGGCGTGCCGCTGACGGACGTAGACGGAAAGATTCTCGGCCATATGGCGGTTATCGATCGGCGGCCCATCCCGGACGACCCCCGCGTGCTCGCGCTCTTCCGCATCTTCGCCGCGCGGGCGGCGGCGGAAATGCGGCGCCTGCGGGCGGAACGCGAGGCGCAGGAACGGGAAGAAAAGCTCACCCGTCTCGTGAACAGCGCGATGGACGCGATCATCGAGCTGGACCACTCGCTGCGCGTGACGCGCATCAATCCGGCCGCCGAGAAGGCGTTCCAGTGCGAGGCCGGGCAGGTCGTGGGGCAGGACTTCAGCCGGTTTCTCAGCCAGGAAGGCCGGACGAAGCTCCAGGCCCTGATCGACCAGCTCGAGACTCTCCCGGAAGGCCGACGCTATCTGTGGATTCCCGGCGGCCTCAAGGCCCTGTGTCCGAACGGCAACGAGTTCCCGGCGGAAGCCACCCTGTCCCGGTTCGAAATGGCCCGGCAGACCTTCTACACGCTGATCCTGCGGAACGTCCGCGACCGGCTCGAGGCGGAGCGGACGATCCATGCGCTGACCAACGAGGCGGCGTACCTGCGCGAAGAACTGCGGGCACTCCGGCATTTCGACGACATCCTCGGCCGGAGCGAACCGATCCTGCGCGTGCTGCACGACATCCAGCAGGTGGCGGAGACCGATGCGACCGTGCTGATCCTGGGCGAGACCGGGACGGGCAAGGAGTTGATCGCGCGGGCGATCCATCACGCCGGCCGGCGGTGCGACCGGCCGTTCATCAAGGTGAACTGCGCGGCGATTCCAGCCGCCCTCATCGAGAGCGAGTTCTTCGGCCATGAACGCGGGGCCTTTACCGGCGCCACCGCAAAACGCGACGGCCGGTTCGCGCTCGCCGACGGCGGCACCATTTTCCTCGACGAGATCGGCGAGCTGCCGTTGGATCTCCAGGCGAAACTCCTGCGGGTGCTGCAGGAGGGGGAATTCGAACCGGTCGGCTCCTCGCAGACGCGCAAGGTGAACGTGCGGGTCGTTGCCGCCACGAATCGCGATCTCCAACGGGCCGTGCAAGCAGGCGCGTTTCGCGAGGATCTCTATTACCGGCTCAACGTGTTTCCCATCCACGTCCCGCCGCTGCGCGACCGCCGTGAAGACATCCCGCTGCTCGCCTCGGCCTTCGCTCAACAGTTCGCGCAGAACATGGGACGCAAGATCGAGCCGCTGACTTCGGAGTGCATCCGGCGTTTGCAGGCGTATTCATGGCCCGGCAACGTGCGCGAATTGCAGAATGTGATCGAGCGGGCGGTGATTACCGCGCGGGACGGCCGCCTCAATCTCGACCGCGCACTGCCGGAGACAGATCGCGGCGATTCGTCCGAGCCCGTTTCTCCCGCCGAGGAAGCGACACCCCGGGTGCGGACCGCCCAGGAGATGGAAACTTTGGAACGCGAGAACCTGATCCGCGCGTTGGAATCCGCCGGCTGGCGCGTGGCGGGAGAAAACGGTGCGGCCCGCCTCCTGGGCATGAATCCCTCCACCTTGAGCTCGCGCATGAAGGCGCTGGGCATCAAGCGACCGCGCTAGTGAAAGAGACCACCTGCCCCTCACCTTCGCCTCTCCCCTACTTCACTCCGCCTGTCTCTTACGAAACTTCGCAAATTCTTCTCGTGAAATCTCATCACTGGCGAAAGTTCGCGAGAGTTTCCCGACTCGCGACTCACTCACAACTCTCGGTCACTCCTTCATAAATCGCTCTTTAAGCGGGCCGGCACGGACCATGCTGTCTTACCGCAACGAACGAGCGAGACAGCAAGGGAGATCTTATGGCGGACTGGAATTCCATCGGCTGGCGATACTGGGCGGCGACTGTTCCACTCTTGGCCCTCGCGCCGGCGGGCTGGCGCGCGGGCGTCTACCTGGCGATCGCGCTGTGCGTCGTGCAGATCGCCCACTTCGCATGGCGGACGGCAAGTCCGACGTCGCTGCCGGTGCAGGTGCGCGTCGCCTATCTCATCTTGTTGATCGCCGGCCTGTGGGAGCCGTTGCAGGCGATCCACCGGGTTCAACTCGTCGGCACCAGTGCCAGGGTGCTGGTCGACTACTGCTTGGTGGCCCGGACGCTCTCGTTGATGCCGTGGAACCGCCTCGAGCCGCTCTCGCTGGACGTGCTTCGTCGAACCTTGTTCTCGATGTCGGTCGCGATCCGATGCGGCGGAGGGTCCGTTTATGGAACGGGCGGATAACGAACGGCGGCGCTGGCTGGAGATGTGTCGCCGGATGGATCGCGCCGCGCTTTTCTCAACCCTTCAACCCAACCAAGGAGGTTGTGCCATGAACAATCTTGCGGTCAATGGAGTGGATGTGTCTCGACTGTTCGCCACGCTCGATGCGGTGAAGACTCGACCCGATCTGGCCACGTTCGCGTTTCGCGCGCGCAATCGCTGGATCGCGGGCGGACATAATCGCACCACGATCAAAGACTTCTACGGAGCCGGCCAGGAGGATACGACGCGCACGACTCCGTTCGTGCTCGACGCCGATGAGCCGCCGGTGCTCTTGGGACAGGACCTTGGCGCCAATCCCGTGGAGTTTGTGCTGCATGCGCTGGCGGCTTGCCTGACCACGTCGATGGTCTACCATGCGGCCGCCCAGGGCATCCATCTGGAATCCGTGGAGTCCAGCCTCGAGGGCGATCTCGATCTGCGCGGGTTCCTGGGACTCTCCGACCAGGTGCGGAAGGGCTACCGGCAGATCCGGGTCAAGTTTACCGTCAGGACGGATGCGCCTGCGGATCAACTGCGAGCTCTCTGCCGTTTCTCGCCGGTGTTCGATATCGTGTCGAATCCGGTTCCGGTCACCGTGACCGTGGACAAAGCATAACCCGACCGCGATGCGGGGCCGCCGGTTTCCGGCGGCCCCGCGCAGGAAACACGGAGGACCTCATCATGAAACGCGTCGGGGGATAAAAGGGGTCGCGGGGGATAAAAGGGGTCGGGAGTCATTTCAAGACACAATCCAATTAAGACTCCCGACCCCTTTTCTTCGACCGGCAATTCTCCAAAGAGAGAGGTATGTCATAATCCTACCCATGGCTTCACAGCTCTGGACCATCGGCCATTCGACCAGTCCCATCGAGGCATTCATCGGTCTCCTCCGAGCGCATGGGATCCGAACCCTGGTCGATGTCCGGAGGTTTCCTGTTTCGCGACGCCATCCCCAGTTCAATGCCGAGCCGCTCGCCAATAGCCTACGGGAAGCCGGTGTGCACTACCGGCACATGCCGGAGCTGGGCGGGCGGCGGAAAAGCCGGCCCGATTCCGTGAACCTGGGATGGCGGAGCGACGGCTTCAGAGGCTATGCGGACTACATGCAGACGGATGACTTCCGGGGGGCGCTGGGGGAGCTGATGGCCTGCGGCGAGAGCGGGCCCACCGCCGTCATGTGCGCCGAAGCGGTGCCCTGGCGCTGCCACCGGTCGTTGATCGCGGATGCGCTGGCGAGCCGAGACTGGAGGGTGCGGCATATTATCTCTGCGGCAGAGGCGACTCCGCACCGACTCACGCCGTTTGCCCGGATCCACGAAGGGAAGATTATTTACCCCGGGAATTAGCCGGCTCCAAAGCCCGGCCGCGGTCGGAGCAGGAGGGGTCCGGTGGCACGGACCCGCCGACCGCGACGTGCCTTCACCTTGGCAAGAGACACATCGGAGCGTTTCGCAGATCCCTTGTCCGTCATGCCGGCCGGAGTTGTCCCCGCCACCTCGCTCGATTAAGATTTACTCCGTTCACGTCCCTCAATGAGGAAGACCTCAGAACCGCGTTATGGAGAGTGAAGTCCTCTCGAGCGCCGCCCTGTCGGAGAAGACCGCGTACCATGCGATGGCGCAGGAGATGTGGGACGCGCTGCGCCGGCGTGCGTCGGGAGCCGCCGAAGGCCCTGCTATGGGGCTGGTGGTCCAAGGCGGGGGCATGCGAGGCATCTATTGCATGGGCGTCCTGGCCGCCTTGGAAGAAATGGGATTCACCGCCTGTTTCGACCATGTCGCCGGATCCTCGGCGGGCGCGCTCACGGCGGCCCATTTCATCACCGGCCAAGCGCGGTACGGCGTCGAGACCTATGTCCGCCATCTGAGCAATCGAAGATTCGTCCATCTGCTGCGCGTGAGCAAGCAACTGGACATCGACTACCTGATTAATTACGTCGTCAGAGAGGTCCGCCCGTTCAATGTGTCGGTCCTGGCTCACGCCTCGACCACGCTGCATATTGCCCTCACCGACGCGCTCGACGCTTCCGCCCACTATGTAACAAACAAGACGCCAGGGATCGACCTCTGGGAAGCCTTTCGCGCCACCGCCGCCGCGCCCATCCTGTACAACCGGTTTGTCCGGGTCGGCGACCGGTGGTGCTTGGACGGCAGCCTCAGCGACCCGCTGCCGCTCCAGCGGATCGTCGATTGCGGCTGCCGCTACGTCCTGGTCATCCTCACCAAGCCGCTCTGGTACCGAAGCAAGCCTGTCGGGGCACCGCTGCGAACCATCGCGGCGCTGAAGATCCGCCACTATAGCTCCGCGCTCAAGCAGGCGCTGTTCGACGAAAATCTCGCGCTGAACCGCGCGCTGGCCTTGCTTTCGGAAAACAAGGGGGCTCTCACGCTCGGCTCCGTCAAGATGCTCGTGATCGCGCCGAGTCATCAGCGTCATCTCGTGAAGTGCACGACCACCAACGCCAACCGCCTGTGGCAGTGTGCGTTGAGGGCCAGAGCGGACGCGTGGCGAGCCTTCGGGCGGATCCCGCCCGCCACGGACAATCCATTTAGGGCCGGCGACACGTAGCGGCTCTCCCCCGGCAGGCGGCGAAAGCAGGCATCGTCCGGATGTCGTAAAGCATGCTCTATAAATTGCTCGCCGATTCGGTCGCACTGCTCCATCTCGCGTTTGTCCTCTTTGTGGTGGGCGGCGGCTTCTTGGCGTTGAAATGGCGGTGGGTTGTGTGGCTGCACCTGCCGGCCGCGGCCTGGGGCGCCGCGGTGGAATTCGGCGGCTGGATGTGCCCGCTGACCCCGCTCGAACTCTGGCTGCGCGAGTCGGGCGGCGAGGCCGGTTCTCAGTCCGATTTCATCGCCCGCCATATCCTGCCGATGTTGTATCCGGCCGGACTGACGCGCGAAGCCCAGTTCGCCCTGGGCGCGCTGGTGGTGATCGTCAATCTGGCGATCTACGGATGGCTCTGGAGGCGAATGCGGCGTACCCCGGCCGCCGGGCAGTGATGAGTGCTTCTTGCCACCCGTCGCCCTGCGCCATTTCCCCGAGAAACCCGACCCGATCGACTGTTTCGGTCATTCAGGGTCCGCCGGTCCGCGTCATTTGTAAGCTAATTCACAGAACTCCCCGCACGTTCTCAGTAGACTATGATCGCCCTCGATTGATCGCGCGCGTTCATCCCGTTTCCCGAAGAGGTGAGACTCCTATGAGGACGTTCATCGGACACCTGGGCCGCCCATTGACGTGCTCGCTTGTCATGCTTGCGCTTCCGATGGCGACCGGCTGCGTGAGTGCGGACGAGTATCGGGCGGCCAAACGCTGGGCGGAACAGTTGGCGGCCCAGCTTCAGGCGGAACAACGCCGCGCTCAGGATCTGGAAACCCGCGTGCGTGAGTTGAGCGACAAGGTTCGGGATTTGGAGACCGTCGCGCAGGCCGCGCGCGAGGAAGCCGCCAGGCGGGAGCGCGAATACAAGGACATCCGCGATGAGTTGTTGCGCTTCAAGATCCCTCTGGAACAGCAGCGGGTGCACTCGAACCGGAGCCGCGTGCGCGAGCGCGCGCCGGAACGGCCCCCCGACGCCGCAACGGTTCCGCCGCCGCTCGCCCCGCGCACGACGCCCGCCCTGGCCGACGAAGACAGCAAGAGGCGCCTGCAGGACGCGTTGCAGGAGCTCCAGAGATTCCTGGAGTCGAACTAGCCCTGATCCGAAATTCTTTCCGATCTTGAGTCCTCTACTCTCTTCGCCCCCATTGGGGGAGAGGCTGCGGTGAGGGGGTTCTTCTCTGACACCACCCTCACCTGTCTCCTCTCCCTCCCGCGGGAGGGAGAGAATCCTTTCGGGAACCGAAAAAAGCATTTTTGCCGAGAGAAATATTTTCGGATCAGGGCTCGCACGATGCGCCGGCGTCATCGGACGGCCTGACTTTCCGCCGTGGCGCCGAGGGGCGGGATGTTGATCCCGATCCGCTCGAGCCCCATGATGACCGTCAAGTTCGCGGGCGGATGCGAGACGATTTCCTTCTGCACCTCGATCCGCCGCAAGTCCACAAATTCCGGCGCCGT
>JBFMAX010000018.1:52778-57411 GCA_040755395.1 Nitrospirota bacterium | reverse complement strand
CGAGTTGGACCCGATGCCGCTTCTCTTGCAGATCCAGCAGATGATTCACGAAGGCGAGGTGGACGGCCAGCGCGACGAGGACGGGGACAAAACACACCATGAGGATGAGCCAGAGCTTCTGCTGGACCCTGAGTCGGCTCCACCAAGATTTCAACGGCGAAATAATCCGATAGAACATCGCGTACCACAGGTACCTATGCCCGCACGGACGAATTACAAAAATCGTATAAACCGGTTCTGTTGAGAGTCAAGCCGAGGTGGGCGATCTGTGTGAGTGGGCGGGTCGCTCCGGTTGTTCGAGTGCCCAGGCGAGGTCATCCCTTGACGCTGCCCGCCGTGAGACCGGCCACGACCTGGCGCTGGAAGACCAGCGCGAGCAGGACGATGGGCGCCGTGACGAGGATGGTGGCGGCGGCCATCTCGCCCCACGGCGTTTCGTGCAGGCCGGGGAACAGCGCGATGGCGACCGGCGCCGTGCGCGAAGCGTCGGTTGCGGAGAGCGTCAGGGCGAACATGAACTCGTTCCAGGAATAGATGAACACGAGCAGCCCCGCCACCGCCACGCCCGGCAGCGCCGGCGGCAGGATGACCGAGACCAAAGCGCGCACGGGGCCGCATCCATCCACGCGGGCGGCCCAATAGAGTTCCACCGGAATCTGCCGGAAGACGCCGGCCAGTATCCACACGGCCAACGGCAGGGCGAAGGCGGTGTGAGTCAGAATCAGCGCCGTCAGCGTGTCCCGGAGCCCCAGTTCCCGCACCAGCAGGTACAACGGGCTGATCGCCGCGATGGGCGGGAACATCGAGATCGAGAGGGCGAGCCCGAGGACGGCCGGCTTTCCCTTGATCGGCAGTCGGGCCACCGCGAAGGCGCACAAGGCGCCGAGTCCCACGGCGAGGGCCGTCGCGCTCGCGGCCACGATCGCGCTGTTGAGCAGGTTCCTGTCCAACTGCGAATGGCCCAGCACCAGACGATAATGGACTGAGGTCGGATGCTCCGGCAGGAGCGGAGGCAGCCGGAGGAGATCGGCGTCCGGTTTTACCGAGGTGATGACCTGCCACAGGACCGGGCCGAGACAAAACAGGACGACCAGCGCGAGAAGGACTCCCCGCGTCGCCGGTCCGGCACCGGCCGGTAAGGGTGTGCGCCAATCAATCTTTGTCGTCATGGGTCGACCGTCAACCGTCAATCGCATTGCGCAACGAGCTGGACTCGCGCGACATGCGAGTCTCGCTTGTCTCGCCATTCCCGCTCGTCGCGCTTCCACGCGTCACGCTTCACCCTTTACCCCTTACCCCGTCAGCTTATCCCGCCTCCCTGAGCCGGCGCCGGAGGAGAAACAGGTATCCACCGATCATGACCAGCATGAGCCCGAACATCGCGCAGGCCAACGCGGATCCATAGCCGAACTGCAAGGTCTGAAACAAGGTTTTGTAGGCGTAGATGGACAGGGTCTCGGTGCTGTTGCCGGGTCCGCCGCCGGTCAGGACATAGACCGCGTCGAAGACGCGGAACGCGTCCAAGGAACGGAACACCACCACGATCAGGATCGTCGGCGCAAGGAGCGGCAGCGTGATGCGGCGGAAGATCGCCCAGGCTCCCGCGCCGTCGGCGCGCGCGGCGCGATAGAGGTCTGGAGGGATCGCCTTCAACCCGGCCAGGAGCAACAAGGCCGCGAAGGGCGTCGCTTTCCACACATCCATGGCGATCGCGGCATGGATCGCCCAACCCGGATCGCCGACCCAGTTGACGGGATGCCGGACCAGAGCCGCACCCGTCAACAGATAATTGATCAACCCGTGGTCGAGCTGATAGAGCCAGTCCCACATGCGGGCGGAAACGACCGTCGGCACGGCCCACGGAATCAGCACGATCGCCTGCAGCCAGGGGTGCCTGGTCCCGATTCGATCCAACAGCAGCGCGATTGCCAACCCGAGCGCCAGTTCGGCCGCGACCGAGACGCCGGTAAAGTACAACGTGACCCGGCAGGCGGACCAGAACCGGTCGTCTTCGATCAGCCGGAGGTAGTTGGCGAAACCGACGAACTCGTGAAGGCCGAAGATCGGGAGGCGCCGCTGGAGGCTCAGGCCGATGGCGGCGATGATCGGGCCCAGGGCCAGCGCCGCCAAGAGCAGAACGGCTGGGGCTGCGCACAGGTATCCCCACACAGAATCCGGTATCGTCGCCCGCTCTCGGGCCGAGCGCCTCGCCGTCACGACTTCCGCCGCCCATCCGCCGTGGAAGCCGAGACCGGCCGGTGCTCCTCGAGCGAGAGAATGTACGCGGTTTGCCGTCGGAGAGCCGCCAGGGCCGTCGGCACCGACTTGATCCCGACCAGAGCCGCGCTCAGTTCCGGCTGCCAGGCCTGGGACAGCATCAGGTAATAGGGCGTGACCGGACGGGGCCTGGCCGCTTCCAGCACAGGATACAGGTCTTCGAGCCGGGGCCCATGGCGGGGCTGGGACCCGCGCCGGTACAGAGCCGGCCGGGTCGGGTTGTACCCGATCTCTTTCGCGATGGTCTCCTGAATCTCCGGGCTCGTGAGATACCGGAGCAGTTGGCCCGCCTCCTTCGCGTGAGCCGTCCTCGCCGGGATGGCCAGCATCCATCCGCCCAAGACGGGGGATGAGGTCTGTCCCGGAGCCGAGGGCAGGGGCGCCAAGCCGATCTTGCCGCGCAGGGGAGCGTCTTCCCGTTGGAAGAGCGTCCAGGCATAGGGCCAATTGCGCATGAAGACGGCGTGGCCGGCGCCGAATTGGTGTCGGGTGGCTTCCTCGTCCGACGTCACCACCGACAGCGGCGAGATCCCTTCGGTGATCAGTGAACGCATGAAGGTCAGGGCTTCGACGATCGCGGCCTCGTCGCCCGCAGGCAGGTCCCCGCCGTGACTCCGGATAAATTCCAACGCCGTGCAGACGAGGCCTTCGTACTGTTTACCCTGCCAGACGAATCCCTTCAACGTCGGGTCCCGTTCCCGGTCGAGAATCGCGCGGGCTGTGCGAGCCAGTTCGGGCCAGGTGCGGGGCGGCACGAAGCCGTGCCGCTCGAGCAGGTCGCGACGATAGAACAGGACGCCCGCATCCACGTACCAGGGCGCTGCGTAGAGGCGTCCTTCGAACGTCGCCGCCTGGACGGCGGCGGGGAAAAACTCCCGGCGTTCCGCGGGCGGGACGACGTCGTCCAGGTCGCGAATCCAGCCGGCCCTCGCGAACTCCTGCACCCAGATGATGTCTGCGGCCAGGAGATCGAACCCCGGGCTCCGGCTTTCGAGATTGACGGCGTAGAATTGATGCTGCTGATCCGAGGCGCTGGGCAACACCTCTTCCCGCACGGTGACGCCGGGATGCCGGCGCTCGAACTCGCGCAGGATCGCGGCGATCGCCCCGGGCCGGGCGGCCAGCTTTCCGTGTTTGAAGACGAGCGTTGTCCCCGAATCGGGCGGAGAAGCCTGGGCGCAGGCGGAGACCGCGACAGAGAGACACACGCCCCACGCGATCGCCAGGATCTTCATCAACCGGCGGGCACCCATTGCTCCCGGATGCAATTGGTCCCGGCGGGACGAGCGCGAAAGGCGCGAAACGCGCGACGGGCAATCTGCCTTCCGACATTTCGCGCAAGTCGCGCGTGTCCCGCTTCCACCCATCACGCTTCACGCATCACGGGTTACGGATTACGGATTACGGGTCACAGGTGTCTGAGGTCATCCGGCGCTCGGTCTTTGAACCGGTTCGACAGGCGACGCTCCAGAAATTCCTTGGCGAGATCCTTGGCGCCCAGCCCGAAGGCGATCGCCGCGGCCATCACCACGCCGCCCAGCGTGATCCCGAAGCCCACCACCACGATGTTCTGGGCGATGCCGAGTTGCTCCAACGCCATGGCGACGGCGAGCAGTTGAACCCCCCAACGCGAGCAGGCCGCCACCAGCCGCGCCGGCGGAAGCCCGGCGTTGACGGCGGCGATCAGCACGGCTTGCGAAATGAAGTTGGACAGGAGATATCCGGCCACGAGGATCACCGCCGCCGTGAATAAGTGCGGGACATAGGCCAGGAACGATTTGGCGAACTGGTTGATCGGCTGCAGATTCAAAGCCCCCAACGCCGCCATGGTCGAGAAAATCACGATCAGCCAGTAGGCGGCGCGCCCGACGAGGCGCGACGGGTCCGTCTTCACGCCGCCGCGGAGCAGGGCCGCGCTGACGCCGATCCGGTTGCACAGGTGATCCAGCCCGACCACCCGCAGCACCCGTTCGATGAGATGGCTGACGCCCCAGGCGACCAGCAAGCCCCCCAACAGAATGATGGTCATCGCAAGAATGTTGGGGAGCACGCCCAACACCTGACGGCCCAACAGTTCCAACGGCTGCAACAAAGCCTTTTCCCAAAAGTCTTTCATGGTCGCCTCCAAACCAAGCTTCGCTCGGGCCGCCGGCTCTTTATCGCTTTATCGTCATTGACGCCGGCGGATAGAGTCTTCAACCCGCTCTTTGCCGTTGTCTGTGCGATATGCCAAGCTTCGCTCGGGCCGCCGGCTCTTTATCGCTTTATCGTCATTGACGCCGGCGGATAGAGTCTTCAACCCGCTCTTTGCCGTTGTCTGTGCGATATGCCAAGCTTCGCTCGGGCCGCCGGCTAT
>JBFMAX010000018.1:0-52678 GCA_040755395.1 Nitrospirota bacterium | reverse complement strand
CCAAGCTTCGCTCGGGCCGCCGGCTCTTTATCGCTTTATCGTCATTGACGCCGGCGGATAGAGTCTTCAACCCGCTCTTTGCCGTTGTCTGTGCGATATGCCAAGCTTCGCTCGGGCCGCCGGCTATACCAACCTTCGGTTGAACCGCGCTCTCCATCGTGTTATCGAGATTGATGCGCGCGGATAAAACCCACAAGGAGGTTTCTCGTTGCTTGATTCGCCTTATCGTCATTGACGCCGGCGGAGAGAGTCCTCAACCCACTTGCTTTTCCTGATCTCCGAACCTCCGAGGCGGAGTGCTGCTAATCAGTGAGTAAGTGATTGGTCATTGAGTGATGGGGAGAACGGCACGGTCAATTCCCGATCACGAATGACTGCATCATCCATCACGTTGTCACTCTTTTGGCTTCCATCGTGCCACCAAATACGGCTTGTGCTTCTCGAAGATTTGACACAGGGCCTCGATCCGGCCCTCGGCCTCCGCCGAGGTCAGGGCCTGAGTTTCCAGCACGAACGTGGCGGTGCGGCCCAGGTAGAGCGGGGTGAACGCCTTGAGCAGGTGGTCTCGCGGCATCACCCGTTCATGATACGCCACGGCGGCGTCATAGACCACGTGCGCCCACAGGTCGTCCGGGATGCGGAACTCCTGCGGCGAGGCGGTCCCCAGCGAGCGCAGCCGTTTCATCGTCTCGGGCGAGAGCATCTGATCCCAAATGGCGCCCAGGTCCGTCAAGCCTTGGCGGAAGCTGGCGATCATGCGATCCACGTTGACGTTCACGGGTTCGACCCCGACCTCGTACTGGAAGCCGAACAGCTTGACCGGGTTTGATCCCTGGAGCGCGGACCAGATCCCGGCATGTTCTTCCATCAGGGCGAAGACGGCGCCCAACACCTGGACCAGCATGGCGGACAGGTCCGCGGCCGGGTCTTTCGGGTTGTGGATCTTGGCGCCCAGGAAACTCTGGCATACGCGGGCGCCGCTCGCGATGGCTTCCGTCGTCATCCAAATGTCGATGCCGAACTTGGCGACGTCGGATTCCCAAACATGCTTGTCCAGGTAGTGGTCCGCCAGACGTCCGGAAAACCCGAAGTCGCCGCCGATGGGCTGGCGGATCCGCTGCCCGTAGAGCGCGCGCGTCAGCGGATACACGATGCTGTTGGTGATGGTGCCGTCGTACTTGTGGCGCAGGTAATAGGGCGCCACGTAATCGTACTGCTCTTCCAGTACGGGCCGGATCAGCAGCTCGATCCATTCGGGCGTGATGCTGCGCAGATCGGAGTCCACCACCGCGCAGGCCTTCGCCTTCAACCGGCGGGCGATCTCGAAGATGGTCCGGAACGCGCTGCCTTTCCCGGGAATGCCGTGGTAGGGCGTGATGATCTTGTGCAGCGGGCTCTGGCGGTCGCCGATGAACATGGCGTGGAGGTCCGCGACCGTCCGGTTGACCACTTCCTGCGTCCCGTCCGACGAGCCTCCGTCCGAATTGACCAGGACCGACCGGGCGCCGGGGAAATACTTCGCCAAGCCCGCGTTGACGGCCCGCACGACGTGCCCGACCGTTTCGGCGTTGTTGTAACTGGGAATTCCCACCAGGATGTCCGCCTCGCCGAGTCGCCGGACTTTTTCCTCGGTCTCGGGCGTCAGGGGCGTGTCGTTGGCAGGCATCCTTGTTTCATCCTGTAAAACAGCTGTCAGCCATCAGTAGTCAGCTATCGGTTCCCGATGGATGGTTGCGCGACGCGCGAGACAGGCGAGACGAGCGGGATGGGCGGAGCTGCCTTCTTCCAGTCGCGCATTTCGCGCGAGTCCGCTTGTCGCGCTCTGCGCGTCGCGCATTACGGATTACGGCGCCGCCTCGCTCACCCGAATCGTGGCGGTCGGGCTCATCGTGCCCTTCGGATCATCCGGTTCCATCCAGACATTGTAATGGACCGTGCCGGTCTGCGCGAAGCAGAGGCTCGCGTACTGCGCCGGCTCGATCGTCACGAGATCCTGGATCGCGCCGAAGCTCATGAATCCCTTCTGGCAGGAGACCTGGTCCAGTCTCTTGTGCTCGAGGATGCCCACGTTGACGGGGCCCTCCCGGAGGTTCTGCCAGCGGACCTCGTCGCCGACGTTGACGTACAGCGTCTGCGGGCTGATGTGGTCGCGGATCTGCACATAATGCACGGCGCCGGTGCGGCTGGTCTCGTGCAGGCCGCTGCAACCGGACGCGGCGCCGAGGACGGCGCAGAGAATCAGGAACATGCGGGGCGGCGTCGTGGAGCGTGTTTCCGTCATAATTCCTCTTTCATAGATTTCGCGGATCGGCGGGATTTGTGTTCTCCGCTTGGTTCCCAGTCATGGTCTTCCTCGACCGCTTCGATCAGTCGGCCGAAGATATCCGGCACCGCGGCGGTCACCCGGCTCCAATTGGAAATCATCGGCACGCCCAGGGGATCCTCCAGGAAGCGGTCCGTCGCGAGCTTGATGCCTTTGAGGAACACCTCGACGGCGGTCCGTTCCTCGTGGCGGTCGAATTTCAGGCTGTTGATGGCCGCGTCGTTCTCGTAGCGGCTGATGGCTTCCTGGGCCGCCTGCAGATAAGTCGCCCGCAGGGTCTTGAGCGTGCTGTCCGAAAGAACGACCCCGTCGCTGGCCAGGTTGCGGAACAGCGCCTTCGTAATATCCACGCACATCTTGAGCAGGCCGCCTTCCGGGTTGTTTGCGGACAACGGCTGGTGTTTGTGCTCATACTCGTCCGCGATATCCACCTGACAGATCCGCCGCAACGCGCAGTTACGGTGCACCTCCGCCAGCACCCCGATCTCCAGCCCCCAGTCGCCGGGGATGCGATTGATCCAGGCCAGGTCCCGCACCATCGCGAACTCGCCGGCCAGCGGATAGCGGAAACTGTCGAGGAACGTGAGCAGCGGCTGGGGACCCACAAGCTGCTGGAGGCTCCGCAAGAGCGGCGTGATAAAGAGGCGGGTCACGCGGCCGTGAAGCCGGTCGGTCACCCGGGCGTAGTAGCCCTTGCAGAATTCGTAACCGAGGTTGGGGTTGGCGATCGGGTAACAGAGCCGGGCGAGATATTCCCGGTTGTAGCTGAGGATGTCGCAGTCGTGCAGCGCGATCACCTTGCTCTGCCTCCGGGCCAACACGTATCCGAAGGCGGTCCAACAGCCGCGCCCTTTGCCCTGCAGGCCGATGTCGATCTCGTGGGAGACCAGCAGTTTGAGGATCTCCTGGATACGCGCGCCGTCGTTCCAGATGATCCGCACGCGTTGGGGGAGCGCGGAGAAATACTGCTTCGCCAGGCGGAACTCCAGCGCGGAGGCCCGGTCGAGCGAGATCACGATCTCGTTCAGGTACCGGACGTGTTTCAGCGTGTCCACGATGCCTTTCAACGCCGGCCGCTCGAGCTCCGCGTAGAGCGAAGGCAGCACGAGCGCGATCGGATTCTCCGAGGCGTGGCGTTCGAGCTCGATTTCGAGTTGCTCGATGTTCGGCCGCCCCAGCCGGTGGAGCACGGTGACGACGCCGTTTTGATGGAAGTCCGCCATACGTAACCCGCTGTGTCGTTGTTAAGTGTCGTCCATCCGGGCGGTTTATGCAACCCGGTTTCCAATGCAGGCGCGACGGATTGCGCGGCAGCGGCGGGCTGAGGTGAAGGGGAGGCCGTCGGGGATCGCAGCGGGAGAAACCGAAGAACGGCGGGGCACCGGTCCGACGCAGGACCGTGCGTCCGCCTCAGGCCGGGTCGTCATGGCCCAGGAAGATCCGTCGGCATTTCTTGGCGAAGAGGTCCTGGTCGAACGGTTTGACCAGATACTCGCCCGCGCCGAGCGTGATCGCCGCCCTGAGTCGATCCAAATCGGACGCGGTGGACATCATAATCACGGGGATTTCCGGGTGCCGGTCGCGTATCTCCCGGAGCACGGCCATCCCGTCCGGACTGGGCGTGTGCAGGTCGAGCAGCACGCCGTGGATCGGAGTCCGGTCCGTGTCCGTCGCGATTCGCGCAAGGCCCGCGCGGCCGTCCTGCTCTCCGACGACGTCGAACCCCATCGCCGACAACCGGTTGCAGACCATCGCGCGGGACCGCTCATCGTCGTCGACCACCAGGATTCTCCTGCGCATCCCGTGGCTGTTCATCGCCTCCGTCCTGTCCCGCTTCCTCGCGCCGTCGCGAATCGGGAGAGGACCCGCGGTCGCCGCCTCTATGCCTTCCGCTCATGCGTCTCTCTCGCTCACGGTCCGCGGCGCGGATCGCCTCAACTGATCACGATGCCGGCCTTCTTGGATCGGGCCCGGCCGTGCGCCGGCTCCGGACGGGCGATGCGGTTTTGCACGATGAGGGGGTCGACGATGTCTCCGCACGTGATGCAACGCCAGCCCGTAAAATACAAGGCTCCGGTGTCGGATTCCCAATCGACGAACGTCTCCTGCACCATCAGGCTATGACAACGTGGGCATCCCATCGGGGACCTCGCGGTGCGCGATTCCTCGGGTGTCTCTACCATCACTCACATACTCATGTGCCGGCCGCCGGGCGGTAAGCGGGTCGGTCGACGAAACTCTGATCGCCGCGCCCATAGCTCATAAGCTGCCGGTAGAACACGCAGCAATCGGGACAGTACGTATGGGAAAAAATGAAATCCGCGGGGGCGAGACGATATCGCTTCATGTAGACCAGCACGTCGCCCCATTCGCCTTGACCGAATCCGGTTCCGTTATCGTCCCGGACGCGCCGGCACAGCGAACACAGTGGAACCAACGCCGTCATGGACCGCCTCCATACCAAGCTTCGCTTGAACCGGTCGCGCTCTTAATCAGCTCGACCGGATAGACACCTCACGTAACTTTGCTCTCCCTTTCCATGCAGACGCGCCTTTCCGATACCGTGCTGAGGGGGAAAAGAAAACCCGTCATCTCCCCAGGAGCGAAGAGGAAAATCCCCAGGGGATGCGACAATCGGCACGAGTGCGGCGGCGAGGGGGGGGGATTACTGGGACGTCGTCAGGCCGTGGGCGATCGCGTACTTGGTCAATTCCGCCGTCGTATGGAGGTTGAGTTGATCCATGATCTGGGATTTGTGGAATTCGACGGTTTTCGCCGAAATGTTGAGCACTTTGGCGATTTCCTTGTTCGAACGTCCCTCGGCCACGAGCTGCAACACCTCGCGTTGGCGGAGGGTCAGCGAATCGCGGCGGGAGACCGGACTGCTCCCGCTGTCCAGCAGCGAGTGGATGAGGTCCTTGGTGATCAACGGCGTGATGTAGAAGTGGCCGTCAAGGACGGAGTCGATCGCCTGGATGAGTTCCGCGCCCGCCGACCGTTTCAAGAGATACCCGGATGCGCCCGCTTTGAAGGCTTCGTTCACGTAGGCCGGGTCCGCGTGCATCGTGACGAAGACGAGTTTGACCTCCGGCACCAGCTTCTTCAGTTGGCGCGCCGCGTCGATCCCGTTCAGCAGCGGCATCGAGATATCCAGCGTCACGAGGTCGGGTCGAAGCCGGGGCGCGACTTCGAGCAGCGCGCGGCCGTCCTCGACCGTACCGACCACCTCGTACCGCTCGCCCAACAGCTTGCGGAATCCTTCCAAGACCAGCGTATGGTCGTCCGCCAACAGCACCCGAGGCAACGGACTCATCAGATCCTCCCGGGCACCGGGATCCAGACACGCACCGACGTGCCCTGGCCGGGACCCGTCGCAATGTCGAACGTTCCGTTCACGAGACGCACCCGTTCCTTCATGCTGACCAGACCCAGTCCGGTCTGCCGGCGCTTCACGAGCTTGAGGTCGAATCCGCAGCCGTTGTCCCGCACGGTCAGGGCCACCCCCTGTTCGACGCCGGCCAGTTCCACATCGACGCAGGACGCGTTGGCGTGCCGGCTCGCATTGCCAAGGCTTTCCTGCGCCACCCGGTAGAGGCAGGTGGACACCGTCTGCGGCAACGGGTCGGCGACGTTGCGCAGCACGAAGGTGCCCTTGATGCCGGTCCGCGCGGAAAAATCGTCGATCAGGCGCTCTAGCGCGATCGGCAGGCCCAAGTCGTCCAGGATCGAAGGATGGAATTGATACGCCAGGTGTCTGACGTCGTCCGAGAGTTCCGCCAGACGATTCTGAATCGTCCGCAGCCCCCGGCCGATCCGTTCCGGGGACGACGGCAGGCTCCGTTCCAGCGTTTCCACTTCCACGGTCAGCATCGCCAGCCGCTGGTTCACGTCGTCGTGCAGGTCGCGTGACAGGCGCCGCCGCTCCTCCTCCTGCGCCGTCAGGAGGCGGGCGGCCAGGGCCCGCAGCTCCTCGCGGCTCTGCCGCAGCGCCTGCTGGCTGGCTTCGAGGGCTTGCTGCGCGCGTTTCCGGTCCGTGATGTCCGAATGGACGGCGACCCACACGGTTCCGTGCTCCGGATGTTCCAGCGTGGAGATGCTGGCCCAGGACCAGAACGGCGTCCCGTCTTTTTTTCGGTTGAGGATCTCCCCTTTCCACACGCCGGCGGCCTCGAGCTGGCGTACGATGTCGCCGGCCGCCTCGCCCGGCGCGTTGATGATCCCGACGGGCTTCCCCGTCAGTTCATCGGAGTCGTACCCGAAGATGTGTTCGAACGTGGGATTGGCGTACACGATGGTCGCATCGCTCTTGCGGACCAGACAGATCCCCTCGGCCATGTTGGCGGCGACGACGCTTTGGAGGCGGAGGGCTTCCTCGGCCTGCTTACGCTCCGTGACATCGCGCGTGATCTTGAGGAACCCGCGCAGCCGCCCCGACTCGTCCCGCAGAGCCGTGAGCACCACGTTGGCCCAAAAGCGGGAGCCGTCCCTGCGGACGCGCCAGCCTTCGTCCTCCACGCGCCCCTGGGCGGCGGCCTGTTCGAGCTGCCGTCGGGGCTTGCCGCTCCGCTCGTCGTCCGGCGGATACAACCGGGCGACACTGCGGCCGATGATCTCGTCCGCCTTGTAGCCGATGACGCGCGCGGCGCCGGCGTTCCAACTGGCCACCAACCCCTCGCGGTCGAGAAGAAAAATCGCATAGTCCTGCGTGCCCTCCACCAGCAGGCGAAACCGCTCCTCGCTGGCGCGCAAGGATCGTTCGGTCTCCATCCGTTCCGTGATCTCGGCCACCAGCGCTTTGTTGACGCTCGCCAGTTCCGACGTCCGTTCCTGGACCCGGACTTCCAGCGCGTCGTAGGCGCGGCGGAGCGATTCTTCCGCCCGCCGGCGTTGCAGAAAGAACAGCACGGGGATCCAGATGACGAGCACGCTGAACAGCCGATTGGTCAGGACCATCCACATCGGCACTCCGGCGATCGTCGGGCTGAACCACGCGCCCAACGCGTCGAGACCTGAACAACATCCCGCCACGAAAATGGGAAACCGTCGGCTGGATGAAGCAAAGGCTAGAATCACGACGCCGCTGTACAGGACGCCGTCGGCCACTCCCAGCGGAAGCGAGAGGTCGAGGAGGAACAGGCCGAGGATCAGTCCCGTAACTCCGAGGACGAGGGATGTGTCATTGCGCGAGGTCATTCCGCCGGCACACTCCCGTTGGGGGGGGAATTATCCTCCCCGGTCGTCGGTCTATTCAAGTGCGGGGCGTTTCGGGTGGACCGTCGGTTGCGCCGACCGGGCGCGGAACAAGCGGCGAGGAGCGAAACGGACACGCCGGATCGACCGGCGCGCCGGCCTGTGACGTGCGAAAGGTTCGTTATTGGCCGGGAGCGGCGGCGCGGCTCATACTGACGGCCTTGACGATTTTGGCTTGCCGGATGGACTCGAGAAACCGGTCGGGCGGGCCGACCGGGCGCGGCACTTCCACCGGATACCAGCCGGCGTTGACGGAGCCCTTCCGGCCGTGAATCTCGTCGATCAAGTGCTGGATGCTTTCTTCCGACGTCCCTTCCTGGAACGTGACCCAGAAGGTGAAGGGTTGCGCCTGGGGGTCGGGGCGCACCTCGGCGATTTGCGTAGACGCGGCGGAGTCCTTGGGCTTTCCGGCCACCGCCGGGGTCTCACCGGACGCCGGAACGGCCTTGGACACATCCACGCCCGCCGACTTCAGTCGATTTTTCAGCTCTTGGTTGCTGCTCTCCAGCGTCGCCATCTGCTTGCTCAGCGCCTCGTTGGCCGCGGTCAGGGTTCTGAGTTCGTGGCGCAACTGCTCGCGCTCCAGATCGGCCCGGTTCAGGAGCAAGCGGGTGAGGTGTTCGACCTCTCGGCTGACGGCCTTGTTGCGGTCGCCGAGGTTCTGCCGCACGGTCAGCACGCTGTCGTTGAGCTTCTGCTGTGTATCCGCGACCGCGGCCAGCGTTCGCTGAAACTGCTCCAACTCCTGCCGCTGGCTCTGCACGGTCTGCAAGACTTCGGTCTGGGCGTCGGCCAGTTGCGCGACGTCCTGCCGGAGGCGATCCACGTGGGCCTGCGTCGCCGAAACCAGCGCCGAGACCTGGCTGGCGGGCATGACCGGAGGTTCGGGTTTCAGCCAACCGGTCATCCGATCGGTCCACAGCACCACCACCGCGGCGGCGAGCGCGACCTGCGTCAGGACCAACACGCGCGGCCATGCCGGTTCGCGGGGTTCGGTACCGGAGACCCCGGAAACCAGCGACGCAGCCGCCTGCCGGACCCGATGCCACAGCGCCGGAGCGGCCTTGTATGCGACCCGAACCGATCCTCCGTCCATCCGGTTGTGGACGGTGATCTCGATCGCGTCGCGTGAAAGCGGAACGCGCGCGGTGCGAAGGCCGAACTCCGGCGCGCACAGGCCGCCGACGAGCACGCCGTCCTCCGTCCGGATCTCCACGGAGTGGACGATCCGTTCGCGACTGGAAAAGGCGAATGTCGGCTCGGTGGCCGCGCAGGCGACCGTGCCGACCCGCTCTTGATTGACGAACACCTGCAGCAGGTCGGGCTCCTCCCGACGCCGCTGGGTCGAATGGGTCTTGAGCGCGTCAAGCAGACGTTGGCGATATTCGCTGAGCAGGCCGTCCTGTTCCATGTCTTCTCCCACCTCCTTGTTCCGGTAGGAAAAAGGTCACCACTCCGCCCTTCTGGCGCGGGCGGATATGGAGGTCGATGCGCGGTTTCAACACGCCGTTGAGCTCAATGTACCGAAGGTCGCAGACTTCGACAAAACAATCGCGACACATGGCCAGATGCCAGACCCGGTAGTCGTATCCGTAGTCCTGCTGAAACAGTTCGTCCCACTTCTGTCGGGGCAGACAGGGATAGTGCTCGGGTTCGCTCTTCCGGTAATGGGTCTGGAGCAGACGAATGAGCCGTTCGGTCTCCGCGTTCACGCGTTCGGGATGCCGTTCCTTCTGCTCTTCCAGTTCGTGCAACTCTTCCTTGGTGAGACCGATCTCCTCGACGGCCCGTTGCCAGCCGCTCTGGCGCCACCGTTCGAAGTTCTTGTAGACGCGTTGGCTTTCGGCCATGCCGAGCCCCAGGATTTTCACCACCTGGCCCTGGCCGAAGCCGTATAAGTGGTAGAACAACGCCATCAGCGCATCGCGGCTGACCACCGCCCGCGAGGTGAGCCCGTCCAGAAACCGGCCCAACGGAGACAACAAATCCTTGTGGTAACAGAGGGGGTCCGGCTGGCTGTAGTATTTCGCGATCAGACTGTCCAACAAAAACAGCGGGCGGCAGGGAACCTCGGTCCGCCCGCAGACCAAAAACCGCTCGACCAGTTCATACCCCCATCGCAAGGCCAGTTTCTCGTGGGCGATATCGTTCTCCCACTGGCCCGTTTCTTTCAAAAACCGTTTGGTATGGCCGGTGGCGCGGTCAAGCAACTCGGGCATCGCCTCCGCCGCAAAGCGGTCGAACTCCTCCGCGCTGGCGACGACGCTGCTCAACCCGCCCGACACGTCTCGGTCTTCGCCCATCGAGGCTCCTCGCGCGGCTTTATCTTCCCTCCGACCGGGGTGGGAATGCAATTGGACATTTTTCGGAGGCATCCGGGCTTTTTGTCCATTGGGCCGTCACGGGGATTTTTGTAAGAAATTCCCATGCGCCATGCATGGGGCACGGCGCGACGCAAACCGCTTTTTCTACCGATAGGAGGGTGTCATGAGAAAGTTGGCTGGATTGATCGCGATGGCCGTCGTGTTGGTATTCGGACTGGCGACGACCGTCGCCTACACCGCGACGACGGTCTTCGCAGGTGAGGAGAAGAAGGAGGAGAAAAAAGGCGACAAGGGCGGCAAGTTGACGGACGAAAAAAAGGACGAAAAGAAGGATAAAGGCGGTCATTAATCGGTGCAGTCTACCGCGGAAGGGACACGGCGTTGAACGCCGTGTCCCTTTGTCGCTTTTGAATTCTTGAACTCTGCCAGGAGGGAGGTCATGAGCGCAATCATCGGACTTGCCCTGCTCTCGCTCGTCGGCTGCTGGCTGGGTCCGCCCGCGACCTTCGCGGCGGACACGAGCACGGCTCCGGTCACCGGCTCTCCCCAGTCGATCAAAGTCGAACTCCTCCGGATCGACGGCGAGTTCTACATCGTCAAAGACGAATCGGGTAAAGAACGGCGGCTGCACGTCGGCAAGGACACGGAGGTGTACGGCCAGATCAAACCGGGCGACCTCATCGAAGTCTGGGTTCAGCCCGACGGGCATGCCAGGACGATCATGATCGTCAAGAGCGCGCCCGCCGCCGCCAACTGACCCGTCGTTGCGCCTGCCATCCTTCGCCGGCGAGCCATCGCAATCGTTTCCACCGATGCCGGAAAGCGCCGACAACCCCGACGACACCTTTGTGGTCCGGCAGCGGGACCTTCATGTAAAGGTCCGGTTTCACACGTCCGACGGCGACCGGCGCGAAGGTCTTCTCTCCTCCGTCGGTGAACACGGACTGTTCATTGAACACCATGATCCTTTACCGGTCGGGATCGAGCTGAACCTGGAATTCGTTCTGCCCGACGGTTCATCGGAGCGGCTGGAAGCGAAGGGCGTGGTGGCCTGGGTGTGTCCCCATCCCGATCAGTACGCCTTTTCGCGCGGGATGGGGGTGCGCCTCACGGAGGTGCTCGAGAGCCGTGGGCTGGAGAAGGCGATAGAGAGGGCGCCGACCAGCGATCCCGCAATCTTCTCGCACCTGCTCATGCTCTATGCGCGGACACTTCAGGCTCGCTGACGCCGGGCGCGGCCCCTCCGATCCTTGCCGTCCTCATTGTCATTGACGTCGCCGCTCGGCCTGGGTCGAGGGGGTAGGCTACACCGACCGGAGTGTTGCGTAAGGGTAGCGGTGGGGGTATGCTCGCTTCGGAACTCGAAACAAGGAGGAACCGATTATGACACGTACGACGATGATTCTGTTCCTGGCCGTGTCGGCCGCGGTGGCTGCCGGATGCGTCAGCAAAGGCACCCATACGCAGACGCTGGGGGAGTTGGACGAAGCACGGAAATCGATGGCCCGGACCGCGGCCGAACTCGAGAAGCTGAAGAAAGAGTCGGCGGAGGAGCTGCAGGCGAGCCGGCGGGCCAACGCCAAGCTGACGGGCGATCTGGAGGCCGCGCAGGCCGAGATCGGCAAGCTCAAGGAGAACTTCGCTTCGGTGCAGAAGAGCCTGTACGAGGAGCGGGATAATCTTCGGCGGACGGAAGGCGAGCTGAAGAAACTGCGGGACGACTACCAGGCCGCGCAACAACAGATGGGCGACTTCCGGCGGGAGCGCGACCTTCTCCAGGCCAAGGTGGACGAGCTGAAGCGAGACCTGGCTGCCGCGAACAAGGCGGTGACGGACGCCGAGGCGCGGATCGCCGCAGTGCAAAAGGAGAAGCAGGAGCTGATGGCCTCCCTCGGCGAAGCCCGGGATCGCGCCCGCGATCTCGAGACTAAATTGGCGGCCGAGTCGGCGCAGGCCGCCGCGCTCCGTGAGGACAAGCAACGGCTCATGAGCGGGACCACGACGGCCCAGGAGGAAATCGCCAAGCTCCAGAAACGGGCCGGCGAATTGGAGACCCAGGCGGCGCTGGCCGCGGATTTGACCAAGCGGCTGGAGGAGCGGGATCAGGAGATCGGCAAACTCCGCCAGGCGGCCGCCGATCGCGACGCCCTGACCGCCAAGGTGGCGTCGCTGACGGAGGAATTGAACAAGGCGAAGGAACGCGTGGCGATCGTGACCGGCGATCTGTCCAGCCTGCGCGAGGAAGAGGCCAAGCTGAAACAGGAACGGGATCAGTTGGCGCAGGAACGGGAAAAGCTCCAAGCGAGTCTGCAGCGGGAACAGGAGCGGCTGAAGGCGGAAGAAGCCGAGAAGGCCAGGCTGGAGCAGGAGCGGGCGGCCAAGGAAGCGGAGATCAAGCGGCTCACCAAGACGCAGGAAGAACTGAACAAGGCGCTGCAGGAAGAAATCGCCAAAGGCAACATCAAAATCAAGCAGATCGGGGACCGATTGACCATCAACATGGTGGACAAAATTCTGTTCGATTCCGGTCAGGCCAAGGTGAAGCCGGAAGGGCTCAAGGTGTTGAAACAGGTCAGCGACATTCTCAAGACCGTGACGGACAAGCAGATCCGGATCGAAGGCCACACGGACAACGTGCCGATCGGCGTGAAGCTGCGCGAAAAGTTTCCGACCAACTGGGAGCTCTCCACCGCCCGCGCGACCAGCGTCGTGCGCTACCTGATCGAAGAAGGCGGGGTGGATCGGAGCAACATCGCGGCCGTCGGCTATGCGGACACGAGGCCGGTCGAAAGCAACGACACGGAGGAAGGCAAAGCCGCCAATCGGCGGATCGAGATCACGCTCTATCCGAAGGACCTGTCCGAGATCGTCAAGGAGGTAAAGCAGGCGAGCTGAACAGTCTTCATGAGCCTTCAGCTCACCCGCGCATGATGAACATCATGAACGGGCAAGAGGCAAGGGGCTCGGGGCAAGGGGGAAGAGACTCAGACCTCTAGCCGCGGGCCTCTCGCCTCGCGCCTATTTTCAGAGGAATGGAATCGCACAGTCTTTCAGATCGATCACCGAAGAGACGGATGGTTGCTTCCTCGGCCCTTCAGAAGAAAGGCTTCGCCGGAATTTCTCTCCCGGCTCTCATTCTATTTCTATGTTGGTGGCTCGCGCCGTCGGCGCCGCCTGTGCAATCGGCAGAGCGGTCCGGATCGGGCGGGGCGGCGACCAACAATGAGACGCCGTCCGAAGCCGGCCTTTCTCCCGCCGCCGAGAGCGCACACGAATTTCCCCCTCTCCCGATTACCTGGTCGACCGGCACCGGCGAATGGCGCGGGCAATGGGGACGACGGGAAGCGCTGTTCTGCCCGCCGGGCGGCACGCCCGAGCCTGTGTGGGGCACGGACATCTATACAGATGACTCTTCCGTGTGCACCGCCGCGATCCACGCCGGTCTGCTCGAATCGGCCGAAGTCGGCGGAAGGGTCATGATCGAAGTGCGTCCCGACATCTCGCAGTACTTGGGAAGCACGCGGAACGGTGTGACGAGCGGGGATTGGATGGATGTGTGGCCGAGCAGCTTCATCTTCATCTGGGGCGCTGCGCAGCATGAGCCCGCTCCCGCTGTTCAGATCGATGCCAGGACAAGCGCCGAATCGTGGCAGGGGCGGCCGGGGCGAACGGTCACGGTCCTATGTCCGCCGAGGTTCGAACTGCTCAGCGTGTACGGCGGCGGAGTCTACACCATCGATACTCCCATCTGTTCAGCCGGCGTGCATGCCGGCAGGATTACTCGGGCGAAGGGAGGAATGCTGACGATCAAGCTGCTGCCCGGTCGGTCCGTCTATCCCGGCAGCACCAACAACGGAATGACGAGTTTCACCGCCGAAGCGCGGCCTCAGAGCTACACCTTCGTCCCGACCCCGCCGCACACGCCGCTTCCGCCCAGGGCGATGTCGCCGTTTCTCCCTCCGCCGGGCTAGGAAGAACTGACCTCCCGGATGGCTGAAACGGCCTGCGGGTTCTCCAGGCTGGAGAGGTCGCCCGGGTCCTGACCGAGAAACGCGGCCCGGATCACCCGTCGAAGAATCTTGGCGTTCCGGGTCTTCGGGAGGTCCGATACTGCATGGACCGCGGCCGGCTTGAGCGGCTTGCCGAGCCGTTCCGCCACCCGGCTCGCCAGCTCATCGGAGAGCGCCTCGCCGGCTGTCCATCCTTGGCGCAGCACCACGAAGCACACCAACGCTTCCCCTTTCACCGGATGCGGCACGCCGATCGCGGCGGCTTCGCTGACCGCCTGATGGCCGGTGAGGATCGCCTCCACTTCGGCCGGCCCCAGGCGCTTTCCGGCTATTTTGATCGTGTCGTCCGAGCGGCCCAGGATGTACCAGAACCCGTCCTCGTCGGTGGTAGCCCAATCGCCGTGCACCCACACCTGCGGCCACCGGGACCAGTAGGTGTCCAGGTAGCGCTGCGGATCGCGCCAGAATCCTTGCGTCATCCCGACCCAGGGCTTGGTGACCACCAGTTCCCCGACCTGTCGACGCACGGGCCGCCCGTCGGCGTCGAAAATCTCCGCCGCCATTCCCAGGCAAGGGCCGGTGAACGCGCAGGGTTTGCAGGGTTGCAGGACCGTACCCCCCACGATCCCGCCGGAGATTTCGGTGCCGCCGGAATAGTTGATGATCGGGCACCGCCCCTGACCGACCTGCTGGAAGTACCAATGGTAGGCATCCGGGGTCCACGGCTCGCCGGTGGAGCCCAGCACGCGCAGAGAGTCGAGATGATGCTGACGCACCGGAGCGTCGCCGTGCCGCATGAGGGCTCGAACCGCGGTGGGGGAAAGGCCCAGAATCGTCACGCGGTGGCGTTCCACGAGTTCCCACAGTCGTCCCGTGTGAGGCCAGTCCGGAGCGCCTTCGTAGAGCAGGCAGGTCGCCCCCAAAGAGAGCGCGCCCAGGATCTCCCACGGTCCCATCATCCAGCCCATGTCGGTGAACCAGAACAGCGTGTCGTCGGGTTGAAGATCAAAGTGGAACGCCAGGTCCTGCGCGGCCTTGATGGGAAAGCCGCTGTGCACGTGTACCGTCCCCTTGGGCCGTCCGGTGGTGCCGGACGTGTAAATGATCATGAACGGGTCGTCGGCCGCCATCTCCTCGGTCGCCGGCGCTTCACTCTCGCCGTGGGGCGGCTCATGCCACCAGACGTCACGCCCGGCCTGCCAGGAGACCGGACAGGCGGCCCGCCGGACAACCAGCAGATGCTCCACGGTCGGGCAACGCGCCGCCGCCTCATCGGCGACCTGCTTCATCCTGACCAAACCGCCGCGCCGGGAAAAGCCGTCGGCCGTGACCAGGAGCTTCGCCTCGCAGTCCTGCACGCGTGTCGCCACGGCCTCCGACGCAAAGCCGGAGAAAATCGGCGTGTAGACGGCGCCGATCTTGGAGCAGGCCAGCGTGATGACGGCCGCTTCGGGAATCATCGGCAAAAAGACCGCCACACGGTCTCCGCGGCGCACCCCGAGTCCGCGAAGGATCGACGCGGCACGGGAGACTTCGGCGCCCAGTTGGCGGTATGTCAGGGATCGCCGCGTTCCGTCTTCGCCTTCCCAACGGATCGCCTGACGATCGGCCCGCGGGCCGGCGCCGTGCTTGTCGACGCAGTTGTGCGCCACGTTCAGGCGTCCGCCCACGAACCATCGGGGCCACTGGATCCCGTTCCTCAAGTCCAGCACCTGCGAGTAGGCACGAACCCACTCGATCCCTAGCTCGTTGAGCACCGCCTCCGCGAACCATTCGATTTCGGAGATCGAGCGCCGATAGAGAGAGGAATAGTCGGCGATCCGGTGCCGCTGCATGAAGCGGAAGAGCCGGCTCCGCTGGACATACTCCGGGGTGGGGCGCCAGAGAATCGGTGGGAGCTGGTTTAAAAATGTAGGGCCTGTCACCGACCAGCCCGTCCGTGCTCGCACCCCGCCCGGTGTGGGGACCCCGCTGCGCGCGGACGGGCACCCTGGTCGGTGCCACCCACATTTTCAAGCCGTAGGGTTGAAAGAGGATTCATAGCGACTGGTCAGGTCCGTTCGTCGATCGGGACATAGGCTCGGGGCGGCGGCCCCGTGTACAGCGCGCGGGGACGGATCAGCCGATTGTGATCCTGTTGCTCGATCACGTGGGCGCACCAGCCGGTGATGCGCGAGCACACGAACACCGGTGTGTAGAGGTCTCGGGGAATGCCCATCAGAAGATAGGCGACCGCGGTGTAGAAATCCAGGTTGGGGTACAGGCCCTTCTCCTGCTGCATGATCCGGTCGATGGCGGCCGCGATCTCGTACCAGCGCGTGTCGCCGCAGGAGCGGCTGAGCGCTTCGGCGTGTCGCTGGATGATCGCCGAGCGCGGATCGCCTTTTTTCAGCACCCGGTGTCCGAAGCCCATCACGCGACGCTTGGCCGCCAGCGCATCCCGCACCCACCGCTCGGCCCGGTCGCGCGTTTTGATGTCCAGCAACATGGCCGCGACGGCTTCGTTCGCGCCGCCGTGGAGCGGTCCCTTGAGCGTGCCGATCGCCGACGTGATCGCCGCATGCAGGTCGGTCATGGTGGAGGCCGTGACCCGTGCGGCGAAGGTCGAGGCGTTGAACTCGTGTTCAGCGTACAGGATGAGCGACACATCCAGCGCGCGGGCCATGGCCTTGGCCAGGCCGTCGCCCTGATGGTCGGTCAGCAGATAGAGCAGGTTCTCGGCGAAGCGCAGGTCGGCGCGCGGCTGGACCTGCCGTTTGCCGTGCGCAAGCCGGTAGGCGGTGGCGATCAGGACCGGAATCTGAGCCAACAGCCGAACGGACTTGCGGACGTTCGCCTCGTGCGAACAGTCGGCGGCATCGGGGTCGGTCATGCCGAGCAACGACACCCCGGTGCGCAGCAGGTCCATCGGATGAACGTCGCGCGGCACCACGCCGATGAAGGCTTCTACCGGGCCGGGCAGCACCCATTGACTGTGCAGTTGGACGGAAAAGTCGTCCAACTCCTTGCGGGTCGGCAGTTTGCCGAACAGGAGCAGATAGGCGACCTCCTCGAAGGTGGCCTGCTCCGCCAGGTCGCCGATCGCGTACCCGCGATAGCGCAGGCCCGCGTCGCCTTCGTCCACCTGGCAGAGGGCCGTCTCGCCGGCCAGCACGCCTTCGAGGCCCGGGCTGTAAGGCGTGCGGGGTGAGGGGTGAGGGGTAAGGGATGAACCCGGCTGCGATTCGTCAGCTTTGTGATTCATGGTCACCGGATCGGAATTGCCGCTCCCGCTGTTCGTATTCCGTGTAGCGCAGCAGATCGTACAGTTGCTGTCGCGTGTGCATCCGGCTTAACGATTCGCGCTGCGAGCCGAGCGTCTTCAGCTCCCGCAGCACGTTCTCGATCGCTTTGGTCGCCACGCGTAGGGTGGTGACGGGAAACAGCACGAGACGATAGCCCAGTTCCTCGAATTCCCCGGCGCTCAGGTACGGGGTCTTGCCGAACTCGGTCATATTGGCGACCAGCGGAATCTTGATCCCCGCCTCGGCCAACCGCTCGGCGAAGCGACGGAACTCGTCCGCGGACTCGAGCGCTTCCGGAAAGATCGCGTCGGCTCCGGCCTCGACATAGGCGCGCGCTCGTTGCACGGCTGCATCCAGGCCTTCGACCGCGCGGGCGTCGGTGCGGGCGACGATCACAAAATCCGGATCGCGTCGCGCTTCTATGGCGGCGC
The DNA here is from genome assembly GCA_040755395.1 of Nitrospirota bacterium. NCBI lineage: Bacteria > Pseudomonadati > Nitrospirota > Nitrospirota bacterium. Next base: position 35,056 of record JBFMAX010000018.1, on the reverse strand, counting down.
GGACCTTGGCAGCCATCTCCTGCGTGGAGACCAGTCGCTTGCCCGGCAGGTGCCCGCATTTCTTGGGGTTTTCCTGGTCTTCCAACTGAATCCCGGCCAGGCCCGCCTGCTCGAATTCACGAATCGTCCGCATGACCGACAAGGGCGGGCCGAAGCCGGTATCGACATCGGCGAGCGCCGGGATCGACACCGCGTTGGCGATCGTCGCGGCGTCGGCCAGCACCTCCGTCATGGAGAGCAGGCCGATGTCCGGCAATCCCCGCGCCGCCGCGAGCGCGGCGCCGGACACGTAGCACGCTTCGAAGCCGGCCCGCTCGATCTGGATCGCCGTGAGCGCGTTGAACGCGCCGGGCAACACCACGGTTCGCTTGGCGATCAGCTCGCGCAGGCGCTGGGGCTTGCTCCTGGCCTTGTCACGCATTACCCACCTTGAAAATAGCCGTCAATGGTCAACCGAAACGCGCGACAGGCGCGAATCGCGCGACGGGCAGTCTGTCTACTTATGACCTTTCGCGCAAGTCCCGCCATTCTCGCAAGTCTCGCTTCCCCGCATCACGCGTCACCCGTCACGGACTTTCAGCAACGGCATCAAGACACCGATGTCCTTCACGCGGTCCAGTCGCCAAACCAACTCGATCACCCGGCGCGCCCGCGCGCGTCCCAGCGGCTTGGCTGTGAGCGCGAGAAACTTGTCTTCGACCTGACGGTCCGACATCGGATTCCGCGGATGGCCGAGCGGGTCGTCCACCTGTTTCACATATTCTTTGCCGGATGCCGTCTTGACGGTTATGCGCGTCGGCATCGACTCCGGGTAACGGCCGACGAACTCCGGTTGCGGCACCACGCGGATCTTGTGCATCAGCTTGTGAACGTCCGGGTCGGCGAGCCGTTTCCGGTCGAACGAGGCGAGCGTCACGGTCCCGTCCAGCAGCGCCACGGCCACGCAATAGGGAAAACTATGGTCGGCCGTCTCTCTCGTGCGTGGCCGCCACTTCTCCGGATCGCGCCCGATGATTTCGATCGCCACGTCGTAACTGCCGATTTCCACCTCCGCGATGTCGGCCAGCCCGCGGGGGCCTTCCGCCTTCAGCAACTCCTCGCGCAGGGCGAGGGAGGCCTCCACCGCCGTCTGCGCATGGTACTCGACCGGGTAATGCTTGATGTAGGAATCCAGAATCTTGAATGGGGACTGGCCCCCTTCTTGGCCTTCCGAGGGGGGGCCTGCTCCCTTGCTAGGTGACAACTCTCCCCCTCCGAGGGGAGAGGGAAGGGCGGAGGGGCGCTCGCCGCCCAAGACCGACAACTCGAACGGCCCGGAAACCAGTTTCATAAATCCTTTCTCGCCCTCGAAAATCGGCGAAGGACCCGTCATGCCCTGCCGGGCCAGCATCGCTGCGAACACGCCGTTGCGCGCCGCGTTGGAGAAGGCGCAGGCCTTCCAGATGGAGAGGTCACCAACCCGTGTCTGGCGCAACGCGATGTTCGCCACGCCCGCCAGATTGATTGCCTGCGCTGTCCGCGCCGGCGAGAGCTTGAAGAGCTTCGCCGCCGCCGCCGCCGTGGTGAACGGCCCGTACGTCACATGGTCCCAGCCGCGCGGGCGGAGCGCTGCCGCGTCGCAGAGGCGACAATGCAGCTCATAGGCCAGGACCAGCGCTTCGATCACCTGTTTACCCGATGCGCCCACGACTTCTCCGACCGCCAGCACGGCCGAGAGGTTGTCGGACGGGTGGGCCGGTTCCTTGGAGAGGTAGGTGTCGTTGAAGTCCAGATAGCGCACCATCGCGCCGTTGGCGAACGCAGCCAGATCGGGCGTCGTCTTGCGGCCGGTCCCCCAGAGGGTCGAGCCTCCCGGAACCTTCACCGATTCGGCCACCCGTCGCGCGATGCGGCAGGGCTCCGCGCGCCACGCGCCGAACGCGCAGCCCAGACTGTCCAGCACACGGCGCTTGGCTTCATGCACGACAGCCTGCGGGAAATCCCTGTAAGAAAGCCGATGGACGTAGTCGGCCAGCCGTTCCGCGAGCATGCTTGATCTCACGAAAAGAACGTCATTGGTCGAGGGTCATTGGTCAATAGTGGAACGCAGCCGCGACCGCACAAGGGGAGCAGGTTCGGACCATTGACGATTGGCCATTGACATGCGGCCGTTCACTCGTCGCCGAACTTCGGCGGTCGTTTCTCCAGGAACGCCTGCACGCCTTCCTTCTTGTCCGCCGTCTCGCACAGCGCGCCGAACAACTCGGCCTCGCGCGCGAGCCCTTCCGCCATCGGACTATCGAGCCCGGTGCGGATGGCGCGGAGCGCGGCCTGAACGGCGTGGCGGCCCTTCGAGGCGACCTTGGCCGCCACGGCGGTCGCCTCCTTCACGACCTCGGTCGCCGGCACGACCCGATTCACCAATCCCAAGTCCAGCGCCTGCTCGGCCATGATCGTCTCGCCCGTCAGGATCATCTCCGCCGCCCGCGACGGGCCGACGATGCGCGGCAGACGTTGGGTGCCGCCGAATCCCGGAATCAGCCCCAACGTGATTTCCGGCAAGCCAAGGGTGACACCGGCCGCGGCGATCCGCATGTGGCAGGCCATGGCGAGTTCGAGCCCTCCGCCCAGGCAGGGTCCGTTGATCGCCGCGATGATCGGTTTGTCGAACCGCTCGATGCGATTCAGCAGGGCCTGCCCGCGGCCGGCGAGATCCGACCCGGTATACGCGCTGTTCACCTGCGCCAACTCTTTGATATCCGCCCCGGCGCAAAAGAAGCGGCCTTCCCCGGTGAGCACCAGGGCGGCGAGGCGTTTGTCCGCTTCCAACTCTCCCAGCAACCGATCCAACCGGTCGAGTATCGATCGGGTGAGCACGTTGGCGGGCGGGTTGTTCAAGGTGATTCGTCCGATCCGGTCCGCGACGGTCACGGTCACGCCTGGTTCAGCCATCGTGTCTCTCCTCACCCGGGCCTGCGTTCCCCGCCCGGTCGTCCGCGCCGATCACATCTCACATCCCGAGATGCTTCTTCAGAATCGGCGAGTCCTTGATCGCCACATTGGTCGGGGCCAGTTCCGCCGCTTTCTTGAATTCGGCCGTCGCTTCGTCGTGTTTGCCCATCTTGTCGAGGGTCAACGCCAGATTGAAATGCGCCTCGGCCAGATTGGCGTCCTTTTTGATGGCCTTCTGGAACCATTCGGCCGCCACATCCCAGTGGCCTTGCCTGAAATGCCCCACGCCTTCGTCGTTGTCCTCGCGACCGGCCGAGCCGGCCGGCGACATCAGGGCCGTCTCCGCCCCGCCCGTCGGTTTGCCGGAGTCGCAAGCCGAGACCGAAATGAACAATCCGACCGCCCCTATGATCAGGAGAGATAAGCGTGCCATGGCGCCCTCCATACCAAGCTTCGCTTGATCCGCCGGCTCTTCATCGCGTTATCGTCATAGACGCCGGCGGATAGAGTCCTCAACCCACCAGTGCTTCTTGGCCGTTGCCTTTGTAGAAACCAAGCTTCGCTTGATCCGCCGGCTCTTCATCGCGTTATCGTCATAGACGCCGGCGGATAGAGTCCTCAACCCACCAGTGTTTCTTGGCAGTAATTCATGGCCACCAAGTGGCCACCCTGGAGCATGAAAATGCAGGTGGCACCGACCTGGGCGCCTGTCCTCGCGCAGCGGGGTCCCTCGGGTACCCGCCCGGCGGGTGTGGGCGGGGTGCGAGCTTGCACCCGTTGCAACCGGAGAGGAGCAACGGGTACCCGGCTGGTCGGTGACAGGACCCGCATTTTCATACCAGAAACCAAACTTCGCTTGATCCGCTCGCTCGTTATCGCTTTATCGTCGCTGACGCGAACGGATGGAGTCCCCAACCCGCTTGGGTTTCTTGATCTCCCACACCGAGACTACGCACCCTTGCCCTGAAGATCCAGGATCCGCTGATGTTCGGCGATCGCCCGGATGAGGTCGGGAACGCCGTCGCCCTTCAACGCCGACACGCGCACCACTCGCGGGTGCCACTCCTGTAGATCCCGAACCGTCGAGTCGGCGCCTTCCCGATCCGCCTTGTTCACCACGATGAGGTCGGCGATCTCCAACAGCCCCGCCTTCATGGCCTGCACCTCATCGCCCAGTCCGGGCGCCACGACCGCCACGACGGTCCGGGCGACCGTGCCGACGTCCGTGTCGGCCTGGCCGACCCCGATCGTTTCGACGAGGATCACGTCGTAACCCGCCGCGTCCAGCACCGTCACGGCGTCCCGCGTCGCCTGCGCCAGGCCTCCGTGCCGGCCGCGCGTGGCCATGCTGCGGACATAGACGCGGGGATCGAGCGCATGGTCCTGCATGCGGATGCGGTCCCCGAGAATGGCGCCGCCGGTGCGCGGACTGGTGATATCCACCGCCAGCACCGCGACCGTCTTATTCTGCCGGCGGTACGCCCGCACGAGCTGGTCGATCAGCGTGCTCTTGCCGGCGCCGGGATAGCCGGTGATGCCGATCACGGCCGCGCGGTTGCGGCCGGGCAGCAGGGCGAGCGCGGCGGATCCGTTCAGGTCTCCGTTCTCCAGCAAGGTGATCAGGCGGGAGACGGCCCGCACGTCGCCGGCTTTCACGCGTTCGGCTAACGCCGAGACATCCGTCATGGGCCCCACTTCTGACTTCATCATTGCCCCTGGCCCCGCGCCCCTAGCCCCGTGCCCATTGTCAAAGCCGACAGCCGCGAGGCCAGATCGCGGCGCAGATGCCGGCCGAGCCGCCGAGCCGCTGCGACCACTTTCGTTTCGTCCACCGGTACCGTCGCGCCGGAGGCCTTCAGCGCGTACACCAGGTCTTCGGTGGCCACGTTCCCGGACGCGCCCGGCGCGTACGGACAGCCTCCCAAGCCTCCGGCGGAACTGTCGAACGCCTCGATCCCGTATTCCCACCAGGCGGTCAACGCATTGGCGACCGCCATCCCGTACGTGTCGTGAAAATGGAGCGAGAGGCGGTCCCGCGAGAGACACGGCAGCGCCGCGTCCAGGAGTTTCCGCACGTCGGCCGGCGACGCTTTCCCGATCGTGTCTCCCAGCGAGATCTCGTCCACGCCCAGGTCGAGCAGCCGCTTCATCACCTCCGTCACCTGTGTCGGCGCGATCCGACCTTCATAGGGACAGAACACCGCCGTCGAGACGTACCCCCGCACGACCATGCCGTCGCGTTTGGCGCCGGCCACCACCGGCCGGAAGCGTTCGATCGACTGGCGGATCGTCGCCTTGATGTTGCGCTGCGTAAAGGTCCCGGAAGCCGCGGTGAAGACCGCGATCTTCTGCGCCGACACCGCCCGCGCCCGCTCCAAGCCGCGTTCGTTCGGGACCAGCGCCGAGTAGATGACGCCGGGCACCCGCTCGATCTTGCGGAACACGTCGCCGGTGTCCGCCAGTTGAGGCACGGCCGCAGGCGACACGAAGGAGCCGACTTCAATCTCGACGACACCGGTCCGCGACAACGCGTCGATGAAGGCGACCTTGTCGTCGGTCGGCACGATCCCCGGCTCGTTCTGCAGCCCGTCCCTGGGACCGACCTCGATGATCCGCACAACACCCGCGCGTGGATCAGGCTTGACGGCGTGCGCCGTCGGGCGCGATGGGTTCTCCATGCTCGGTCCGTTCCGCAGCCCACGCCGGGGCGCGTTTCTCCAAAAAGGCCCGGAGCCCCTCCCGGGCTTCCGCCGAAAGTCTGGCTTCCGCGTTGGCTTGCGCGCACACCGTCCAGCGATCCGCGTCGGGCAACCGGAGAATCCGGCGGAACAGCGCCTTGGTGTGTTGCGACGCCGAGGGCGCCAGTTGCAAGACCGCCTCGATCAGTTCGTCGATCCGCTTCTCGAGCCCGTCCTTCTTGACGACATCGTGGACCAGGTTGAACTGTTTGGCGACCGACGCGGAGAAGGCTTCGCCGGTCAAACAATAGCGGCGCACGAACGATTCCCCGGCCTTGCGCAACAAGAACGGCGCGATCACCGCGGGGACCAGCCCCAGCTTGACCTCGCTGAGCGCAAAGACGGTGTCGTCTGCCGCCACGACGATGTCACAGACCGCCGCCAGGCCGACTCCGCCCCCGAAGGCCGACCCGTGGACGCGGCCGATCACGGGACAGGGACATTCGTCGATCGCGCGGTACATTCGGATCAGCCGGTCGGCGTCCTCTCGCGCCTGTGCTTCGGACACGGGCGAATCCGGGTTCATCCACCGGAGATCGGCGCCGGCGCAGAAGGCCGGGCCGGCGCCGGCCAGGACTACGCCTCGCACCGAAGGATCGCCGCCCAGTTCCTCGAACGCTTCGCGCAGCTCATCCGCCATGAGGGCGTCGAACGCGTTCCGCCGTTCGGGTCGATTCAGGGTGACGTACGCGATGCCGCGCGAAAACTCGACCAGGAGGGTGTGGAATCGGGGCATCGGTTCATCCTTTTTAGCGGGAAGCTCATAGCGAACCGCCAACAGCTAGCAGCTCACAGGCCCCCCACCCAACCCTCCCCTATTATGAGGTAGGGGGGCGTCACATCCGGAACACCGGCGCGTGGCTCTCGCGGATCGGCGCCGTCGCGGTGATATCGAGGCACAGGCCGAGGACGCGGCGCGTCTCCGCCGGGTCGAGGATCCCGTCGTCCCACAGGCGAGCCGTGCTGAAATAAGGGCTCCCTTCCCGCTCATATTGCTGCAGAATGGACTCGGTGATGCGCTGCCGCTCTTCGTCCGACAGGCTCTTGCGCTCCCGTTCGAGCTGCTGCTGTTTCACGGTCGCCAGCACTTGGGCCGCTTGCCAGGGGCCCATCACCGAGATCCTCGCATGGGGCCAGAGGAAGAGGAACCGAGGGCTATAGCCTCGCCCGCACATGGCGTAGTTGCCGGCGCCATGCGACGCCCCAATGATCACCGTGAATTTGGGCACCTCCGTGGTGGCGACGGCCTGCACCATTTTGGCGCCGTCTTTGATGATCCCTCGTTCTTCGTACTCCCGGCCGACCATGAAGCCGGTGATGTTCTGGAGGAAGATCAGGGGAATACGCCGCTGGCCGCAGAGTTGGACGAAGTGCGCGCCCTTGAGCGCGGCTTCGGACAAGAGCACGCCGTTGTTCGCCACGATGCCGACCTGATGGCCCATCCAGCGGGCGAAGCCGCAGACCAGCGTTTGCCCGTAGCGGGCCTTGAATTCATGGAAACGGCTGCCGTCCACCAGGCGCGCGATGATCTCCCGCGCGTCGAAGGTCTGGCGCGGGTTGCTCGGGATCAGACCGTACAAGTCGCTCGCCGGGTAGAGCGGCTCCTCGACCTCCGCGCGCCGCGGCTTCGGCGGCAGCTTCCCCAGTGTGGCGACGATGGACCGGCAGATCTCCAGCGCGTCGCGGTCGTCTTCGGCCAAGTGGTCGCTCACGCCGGAAAGCCGCGTATGCAGGTCGGCCCCGCCCAGCGCTTCCGGGGTGACGTCCTCGCCGGTGGCCGCTTTCACGAGCGGCGGTCCGGCCAAATAGATGGTGCCGGTGCCTTTCACGATCACATTTTCATCGCACATCGCCGGGACATAGGCGCCGCCGGCCGTGCACATGCCCATGACCACCGCGATCTGCGGGATGCCCAGCGCCGACATGCGGGCCTGGTTGTAAAAAATGCGCCCGAAGTGATCCCGATCCGCGAAGACCTCGGCTTGTAACGGCAGAAACACACCGCCGGAATCCACGAGATAGATCGCCGGGAGGCGATTGTCCATCGCGATCTCCTGGGCTCGGAGGTGCTTCTTGATCGTGAGGGGGAAATAGGTGCCGCCTTTGACGGTCGCATCGTTGGCGGTGATCACGCAGGGTCGCCCGCAGATGTACCCGATGCCCGTGATGAGCCCGGCGGCGGGAACCTGGTTGTCGTACAGGCCGAAAGCCGCCAGGGGGCTTAGCTCGAGCCAAGGGGAATCGGGATCGAGCAGCGCGGCGATCCGCTCGCGGGCCGTGAGCTTGCCGCGCTTCTTGTGCAACGCCACCGCGTCGGCCGGCCCACCGGCTTGGGCCTGAGCGAGGTGCTTCTTCAGGTCAGCGAGGAGGTTTTCGTAATGCCGCTGATTCTGTTGAAACTCGTCGGAGGTCGCGACCACCGCCGTTTTGAGCGCGCGCATAGAAGAGGTCCTCTTTACGGGTGCGCCTTGAGTCCTTTGACGAACTCCACGATCTCGCTCATCGGCGTGCCCGGCCGGAACAGCGCCCGCACACCGGCCGCCTTCAGGCGCGGGACGTCTTCATCCGGGATGATCCCGCCCCCGAACACGGCGATGTCGTCCGCCCCGTGTTCCCTCAGCAATTCCAACACGCGGGCGAAGAGCGTGTTATGCGCGCCGGACAGCACGCTCAACCCGATCGCATCCACGTCCTCCTGGACGGCGGCGCTCACGACTTGCTCCGGCGTCTGGTGGAGGCCCGTGTAGATCACCTCCATTCCGGCGTCACGGAGGGCCCGCGCGACCAGCTTCACGCCTCGGTCGTGGCCGTCGAGCCCGACTTTGCCGATCAGCACGCGAATGGGTTTCGTGGCAACGGTCATTGATTCACCTTATGGAGCAGAGTGATTAAGTGATTTTGGTGATCGAGCGATTGCCTTGCAGAAAAATCGAGGCGTGTGATTGTTCTTTCACCAATTACTTAATTACTCAATCACTCAATCACTAACTCTGACTGGCTCCAAGAGATACTTGCCCTCGCCGTCCCGCCGTACATAGCCCATCGGGACCACCGGATCGTGCTCGAGTATCAACAGCCAGTTCCCGTCGCAGGCGCGTTGGAGCACCTTCCGTTTGGTCTCGAGCGTCTGCAACGGATAGAGATCGTATCCCATTATATAGGGCAAGGGTAGGTGCGAGGCGGTCGGAATCAGGTCTCCGAGGAAGAAGGCCGCCTCGCCCTCCGACTCGATCTTTACGCTCTGATGGTGAGTCGTATGGCCGTGCGTCACGACCACGGACACACCGGGCACGATCTCGGCGTCGCCGTCGAGGAATTCCCACCGCCGCTCATGCGCGATCGGCACGAAATTCTCCTCGCGATAGCTGGCCTTCGTCCGCTCGTTGGCCAGGACCGCCTCCTCGTACTCCCCCCGCTGGACGAAATAGGCGGCCTTGGGAAACGCCGGAGCGAAGCGCGCGCCCTGCTGCGCCGTATTCCCGCCCGCATGGTCGAAGTGGAGGTGCGTATTGATGACGAGATGGATGTCCTCGGGCGCGAGCCCGCGTTCCTTCAACGACTCGAGCAGGGTCGGCGTCCGGTCGATGGCGAACCGCTCGCGGTATTTGGCGTCCCACTTGTCGCCGAGACCGGTATCCACCAGGATGTTCTTCCCGTGCGCCCGGACCAACAGGCAGGTCACGCTCAACTGAATGCGGTTCTGTTCGTCCGCCGGGCAGCACTGCTGCCACAGCACCTTCGGCACGACCCCGAACATCGCCCCGCCGTCCAGCCGGAACCGGCCGTCGGTGACCGGATAGATGTCAAATGCGCCGAGCTTCATAGCACACGTCAATCGTCAATGGTCAATCGTCAATTGTGCTGACCATATTCCCAAATCGCAGGCCACCAGTTCCATCTGAAGAGCAATGTGTGTGTGCCAATCGCCCATTACCACTCGGTAGCGCGGGTGGCGCCGACCTGGGAGCCCCTGACCCGTTGCACGCGACCCATTGCAAGATGAAGCAATGGGTGCCCCGGCAATGGGTACCCTCGCAGCGGGGGCCCTCGGGTACCCGCCCGGCGGGTGTGGGCGGGGTGCGAGTGTGCACCCGTTGCATTGGAAAAACAGCAACGGGTCCCCGGCTGGTCGGCGACAGGACCTGCGCCTTCCCGCTCACAACACCACCGGCTCCCGATACGTCCCGAACACTTCCCTGAGCGCCGCGCAGATCTCGCCCAGGGTTGCCTTCGCCTTCACCGCCTCGACCAGGTACGGCATTACGTTCTCGCTGCAGGCGGCGGCCTCCTGCAGTTCTTCCAACGCGCCGGCCATTTTGAAGGAATCGCGCGCCTTGCGGAGATCGGAGAGCCGCGCCACCTGCTCCCGCTCCACCTCCGGGCTGATCCGGAGGATGGGGATCGGGTCAGCCTGCTGTTCGACGTACTCATTGACGCCGACGATGATCCGCTCTTTCTGCTCCACCTCGCGCTGGTAGCGCTGCGAGGCCTCGAGGATTTCGCGTTGCGGATATCCGCGTTCGATGGCCTTCACCATGCCGCCCATGGCGTCCAGTTTGCGAAAATACTCGCGCGCCCCCTCTTCGAGGCGATTGGTGAGCGCCTCGACATAGTACGAGCCGCCCAGAGGGTCCACGGTATTCGTCACTTCGCTCTCGTGGGCGATGATCTGCTGCGTCCGCAGGGCCAGTTTGACCGCCTCCTCCGTCGGCAGGGCCAGCGTTTCGTCCATCGAGTTGGTGTGGAGCGATTGGGTGCCGCCCAACACCGCGGCGAGGGCCTGGAGCGTCGTCCTGACGACGTTGTTCATCGGCTGCTGCGCGGTGAGCGAGCAGCCGGCGGTCTGCGCATGGCACCGGAGTTGGAGCGACCGGGGATCTTTGGGATGGTACCGGCGATCCATCTCGCGCGCCCACAGCCGCCGGGCCGCCCTGAACTTGGCGATCTCCTCGAAGAAGTCGTTGTGGACGTTGAAGAAGAACGACAACTGCGGCGCGAACTCGTCCACCGCCAGCCCGGCCTTCACCGCCTCGTCCACGTACGTCAGGCCGTCGTAGAGCGTGAAGGCCAGTTCCTGCACCGCCGTCGAGCCGGCCTCGCGGATGTGATACCCGCTGATGCTGACCGGGTGCCACTTGGGGACGGACTTGGCGCAATAGGCGATCGTATCCGTGATGAGCCTGAGCGACGGTTCGGGCGGAAACAGCCATTCCTTCTGCGCGATGTATTCCTTCAGAATGTCGTTCTGGAGCGTCCCGTCGAGGCGCTCCAAGGGGATCCCGCGTTTCTCCGCCACCGCCAGGTACATGGCGAAGATCACGGCCGCCGGACCGTTGATGGTCATGGAGGTCGTGACCTGATCCAGCGGGATGTCTTCGAACAGCCGCTCCATGTCGGGGAGGCAGGAAATGGCGACGCCGCAATAGCCGACTTCGCCGTGCGCCCGCGGATCGTCGGCGTCGATCCCCATGAGCGTCGGCATGTCGAAGGCGACGCTCAGGCCGGTCTGCCCGTGCTGGAGCAGGTACTTGAAACGGCGGTTCGTGTCCTCCGCGCTGCCGAAGCCGGCGAACTGGCGCATGGTCCAGAGCCGGCCTCGGTACATGGTGGGATACACGCCGCGGGTGAAGGGAAACGCCCCCGGCGCGCCGAGATCGGCGTCCGGCGCCCAGTCTTTGAGGTCATCGCCGGTATAGACGCGATGGATCTCCAGTCCCGAAATCGACGTGAATCGTGGCTTGCGCTCTTGCATCGCTTCGTTCCTTCGGTTTGAGGCGCGGGGCACGAGGCAAAAGGTCAGGTCTTGTTGCTCGTTGCCTCGTGCCTCTCGCCACTCGCCTCATACACGTAGAACCCACGACCGCTCTTGCGGCCCCACCATCCCGCTTCGACGTACTTGCGCAGCAGCGGACAGGGCCGGAACTTGGGATCGCCGAGATCCGCATGGAGGACTTCGCAGATCGCCAGAACGGTGTCCAAGCCGATCCGATCGGCCAGCGCGAGCGGACCTACGGGATGGTTCGCGCCGGCGGTCATGGCGAGATCGATGTCTTCGGCCGTGCCGACCCCCTCTTCGAGCGCGAAGGCGGCTTCGTTGATCATGGGGATGAGGACTCGATTCACGATGAACCCCGGCACGTCCTTGCACACCACCGGCGTCTTGCCGAGACGCCGGACCAGGTCGAGGACGAGGTTCATGGTGTGCTCGGTCGTTTCCAGGCCGCGCACCACTTCGACCAGCCGCATCACCGGCGCCGGATTCATGAAGTGCAGTCCGACCACCCGGTCCGGGCGGCCCGAGGCCGCGCCGAGCTTCGTAATGGAGATGGACGAGGTATTGCTGGCCAGGATGGTGTCGCGCGGGCACACGCGATCCAATTGCGTGAAGAGCTCCTGCTTGACCGCGAGATCTTCCGGAATGGCTTCGACGACGAGCTGGGCGTCGCGAAGCCGATCCAGGACCGTCATGGGGTGGATCAACGTCATGACGCTGCCCGCCTGGTGCCGGGTGAGGCTGCCGCGCTCGACGGCCCGTTCGACGCCCTGGCGGATCTTCTTCAGCGCCTCTTCGAGCGCCGGTTCGGCCACATCGATCAGCAGGACCTGGTAGCCGGCCGTCGCGAAGACCTGGCTGATCCCCCGTCCCATCTGCCCGGCGCCGACAACGCCGATCGTCTTGATGTCGTCGAGCGTCATGATATACCCGTGAAGCGTGATGCGTCACGCGTGATGCGTGACGACTCGAGTTGCGAGCAAAGAAACAGCTAATTCCGCTTCACGCTTCACGTATCACGTTCTATTATCATCGCCAGCGCTTCGCCGCCGCCGATGCAGAGGCCGGCCAGTCCGCGCCGGGCGCCTCGAGCCTCCATGGCATAGAGCAAAGTCGTGAGGATCCGCGCTCCCGTTGCGCCGATGGGATGGCCCAGCGCCACCGCGCCGCCGTTCACGTTGACCTTCCGCGGATCCAGCCCCAACTCCCGATTGATCGCCACGGACACGGCGGAGAAGGCCTCGTTGATCTCGAACAAGTCGATGTCGCTCACCGCCAGGCCGGTCTTCTTCAGCACGAGTTTGACGGCCTCGACCGGTGCAATGGTGAACCATTCGGGTGCCAGCGCCGCGCCCGCATACCCGACGATCCTGGCCATCGGCCTGAGCCCGAGGGCGGCCGCCTCGTCCTCGGCCATCACGACGAGCGCCGCCGCGCCGTCGTTGCAGGACGGCGAGTTTCCCACGGTGAGCACGCCGTCCTCCTGAAACACCGGCTTCAAGCTTCGCAGCTTGCCGAGGTCCGCGCGGTTGGGCTCTTCATCCTCCGTGACCGTGAGCAGCGGGCCCTTCTTCTGCGGAACCTCGACCGCGACGATCTCCCGCTTGAACGCCCCGGTCGCAATGGCCTCCCGCGCGCGGCGGTAGCTTTCGAGGGCAAAGTCGTCCAACTCGGCGCGGGTCAGCCCGTATTTGGCGGCGCACAGCTCGCCTGCGTTGCCCATGTGAAACTGGTGATAGACGTCCCACAGCCCGTCTTTGACCAGGCTGTCGATCAATTCGGCGTGACCCAGCCGATAGCCTTGGCGGGCCTTCTCCAAGAGATAGGGCGCGCGCGTCATGCTTTCCATGCCGCCCGCCACCACGATACGGGCGTCGCCGGCGGCGATGGCCTGGGCCGCCATGATGACGGTCTTCAAACTCGAGCCGCAGACCTTGTTCACGGTCGTCGCGCCGACGGAGGTCGGAATCTTGGCGCCGATGGCGGCCTGTCTGGCCGGCGCCTGTCCCAATCCGGCGCTCAAGACGCAGCCCATGAAGACTTCGTCCACCCGCTCCGGCGGCAGGTCGATCCGTTTCAGGGCTTCGGCGACGGCGATGCTGCCCAGCTTGGTGGCCGGGACGGGGCTGAAGACGCCGTTGAAACTCCCCATCGGGGTCCGTACGGCGCTGACGATGACGGCTTGCCGTGTCTTCATCACACTCTCCATGAGCCTTCCACCAACCAATATGCCGAACATGCGGGTGGCGCCGACCTGGGCGCCCGTCCGCGCGGAGCGGGGTCCCTACACCGGGCGGGGTGCGAGCACGGACCGGCCGGTCGGTGACAGGCCCCGCATGTTCATCACAGCAACTTCTCCCATTCGCTCTGTTCGAGGTACTGCTTCACCTTGGCCATGAACTGATCGGCCGTCGCGCCGTCGATCACCCGGTGGTCGAACGACAGGCTGAGATAGCACATGGGCCGGATCGCGATCGCATCGTTGATCACGACGGCGCGTTTCTGCACCGCCCCGACGCCGAGAATGGCAATCTGCGGCTGGTTGATGATCGGCGTGCTGAAGAGGCTCCCGAACCCGCCGTGATTGGTGATCGTGAACGTGCCTCCCTGCACCTCCTCGGGGTTCAGTTTCTTGGTCCTGGCCCGCTCCGCCAGATCGGCCACTTCCCGGCCCAACTGCTGGAGCCCCTTCCGATCCGCATGGCGGACGACCGGCACCAGCAGCCCGTCCTCCAGCGCGACCGCGATCCCCATATGGACGTCTTTCTTGATGATGATCCCCTGGTCCCCCCACGACGAGTTCAGGATGGGGAAGACCTTGATCGCGCGCGTGACCGCGTTGATCACAAACGGGACGTAGGTCAGTGAGTGGCCCTGCCCTGAGCCCTGGTGAAGGGCCTCGCGGAATCTGGCGATTGCGCTGAAGTCCGCCTCGAAGAAGGTGGCCACATGGGCCGACGTCTGCCTGCTCTTCACCATCCGCTCGGCGATGGTCTTGCGCATCTGGGTTAACGGCAGGATCTCTTCACCCGCAGAAGGCGCCTCTGCGGTCCGCGGTCCGCGGTCCGCGGTCCGACGAGCCACGAAGTCCAGAACATCTTTCTTGGTCACCCGGCCGCTGGCGCCGGTGCCGGGGACCTGAGACAGGTCTACGCCGTGTTCCTTCGCCAGTTGTCTGACGGCCGGGGAGTAGTGATCTGGTCCGGCGCCGGGCGATTCCATCGGACGGACGACCACGCCGCCGACGCGGTTGATGACGCCGGCGGAGGGCTGTTCGCTTTCCAGCCGCCCGAGCAGCGTGCCGATCGGCACCGTCTGGCCGGCCTGCACCAGCACTTCGCTCAGCACGCCCGTGCCCGGGGAGGGGATTTCGAGCGAGACCTTGTCGGTCTCCACTTCCAACAACGGCTGGTCCTTCTCGATCCGGCCGCCGGGCGCGATCATCCATTTAATGATGGTTCCCTCGGCGATGCTTTCTCCGAGTTGGGGCATGATGATGTCGGTGGCCACGGGAACCCTCGTTATGCGCGATGCGTAATGCGTGATGGGTTAGAAGTGGACACGAGCCGAACAGTTGAACTCATAACGTTTCACATATCACCCGTCATGCTTCACGCGTCACGTCTTCTAGTACGCCGCCAACTTCCGTGCCGCGGCGACGATGTCGCCGACCTTCGGGAGAAAATACTCTTCCAGCGGCGTGCTGAACGGCACGGGGGTATCGGGCGCGGCGATGCGGAGAATCGGCCCGTCCAAACAGTCGAAGCATTCCTCCGCCAGCAACGCGGCGATTTCCGCGCCGATGCCGCCCGTCTTGTTGTCCTCGTGCAGCATGATGGCCTTGCTGGTTTTGCGCACCGAGGCGAAGATCGTCTCCTTGTCGAGCGGAATCAGCGTCCGGAGGTCCACGATTTCCAGATCGATCCCTTCCTTGACCAACAGCTCGGCCGCCTCCAGCGCGAGGTGCACCGTCGCCCCGTAGGTCACGACCGTGATGTCGCCGCCGGTCCGTTTCACCTCGGCTTTTCCGATCGGGACGATGAAGTCCTCTTGCGGGAGCACCGCCTTGATCCGGCGGTAGAGAAACTTGTGCTCGAAATAGATGACCGGATTGGGGTCGCGAATCGCGGCCTTCAGCAAGCCTTTGGCGTCGTACGGCGTCGAGGGGGCCACGATCTTCAGCCCCGGCGAGTGAAAGAACCATCCTTCCGGGCATTCTGAGTGGAAGGGGCCGCCGTGCACGCCGCCGCCGAACGGGGCCCGGATCACCATCGGTACCGCGGCGCCCCAGCGGTAGTGGTTCTTGGCCGCAACTTCCGTGATCTGATCGAATGCGCAGGAGATGAAATCGGCGAACTGCATTTCCACAACCGGCCGCATCCCCATCATCGCGGCGCCGATCGCCGCGCCGACGAAGCCGGACTCGGAGAGCGGCGTGTCCAGGACCCGCCACTCGCCGTATTTCTTCTGGAATCCCTCGGTGATGCGGAAGGCCCCGCCGTAGGGGCCGATATCTTCGCCCATGAGAAAGACCCGTTCGTCTCGGGCCATTTCCTCGTCCAGCGCCTGCGAGATCGCCTCCAGATAGGTGACTTCTTGCGCGGCAGCCGTCGTCATGGCTGCACCTCATCTTCCGTTGCGAACACGCCGTCCAGCACTTCCCGTCCTTCCGGGAGCGGGCTCTGTTCCGCAAACTCCACACCGGCCTCGACCTCTTTCTTCACCCGTTCTTCGATTTCCTTCAAGGTCGCCTTGTCGCCGTAACCGAGCTGTTTGAGCATCTGCTCGGCCTTCATGATCGGGTCCCTCTTCTTCCATTCCTCCAACAACTCGCGCGGCACGTACTTGGCCGAATCGTGCTCCGAATGCCCGTGCATCCGCATCGTCTTGGCTTCGATGAAGGTCGGCCCCTCGCCGGACCTGGCCCGCTGAATCGCGCGCTTGGCGGCCAGGTAGACCTCCGCCACGTCGTTGCCGTCCACGATCTCGCCGGGCATGGCATAGGCCTTGGCGCGCTCGACCACGTCGCGAATCGCCATCTGAAGATGGAGCGGCGTCGAGTAGGCGTATTGATTGTTGTTGCAGAAGAAGACGACCGGCAGCTTCCGCACGGAGGCAAAGTTCAGGGCTTCGTGAAAATCGCCCCGGCTGGTTCCGCCGTCGCCCGTGTTGGTGATGACCACGCGCGATTCGCCGCGCATTTTGAACGCCAGCGCCGCGCCGGTCGCCACCGGCAGGTTGTCGGCCAGATGGCTGACGAACCCGATGACCCCGCGCTTCAGGTCGCCGATGTGGACGTTCCCGTCCTTTCCCTTGGTCGGTCCGGTGCGCTTGCCCAAATACTGGGCGATGACCTCGCCCGGGGTGATGCCGCGGATGAGAAACGCGCCCATGTCCCGGTGATAGGGTGCGATGATGTCGTCTCGTTCCAAGGCGGAGGCATAGCCGACCGCGATCGCCTCCATCCCGTGACTGGTGTAGACCCCGCCCATGATCCGGCCTTGTCGGTACAGAGCCGTGATCCGTTCCTCCAGCGTTCTGGTCAACCGGAGGTAGTAGTACATCTGGAGCAGATCGTCCTTTTTGATCTCCTTCGCGACCACGGCGAGATCCATGATGACCTCCATACCAAGCTTCGCTTGAGCCGGCGCCTCTTTTTCGTCGTCTCGAATAGCCGGCGCCGGAGAGAGTCCTCAACCCACTGGGATTTCTTGATCCATCATACCAAGCTTCGCTTGAGCCGCCGGCTCTTCATGATCGTGTCGAATCGAATGCGCCGGTCCGGCTGTTCGCTAGAATTCGGGCATCTCCTTCCATGACAGCAGCGGTTTTTGGGCTCGGCACAGCGGGCACTGGTCCGGCTCCCACTGCGGCATGTCGAGGTCGGCCGCGTAGTAAAAGGGATACTGCTGCACGAGTTCCTGCATCAACGGAAATTGGCCGCTGTCCCGCCGCGCGAAGACCATCATGCCCGCCAGGATGCCGCCGTGATCCGTGATCACGTTCCCCAGCTTGCTGACGCAATTCCCGCGCGTCGTCACGTCGTTCAAGGCGACGAACCGCTCCCCCGTGCGAATGGCGCCAGTCCTGATCTCCGTGCCGATCTTGCCGGTCTCCGGGTTGTAGGGCGTCAGGGTGACCCGCAGCCGCATTTTGTCGTGCAGAATATCGGCGATCCCTTCGGCCAGGAGTTCGGCCGCCGACGTCGTCGCGACGATGCCGGTGATCGGGTCGCGCTGAAAGGTCAGCCTGACCCAGTCCGCCATGTCGCGCGCGATCAGCCGGATCAATTGGGGAATGCGCGCGATGGATTCGAACCGCAGATACGTCGCGGTGTGGTGTCCGGAGACCATCTCGACGTGCGTGTCGAAGTACACGCAGCGGGCGGTCCGCAACAGTCGATGGATGTCCCAGTCGGACAGTTTGGATTGGGGGCCGTCGCGGATGATGTGTTTCAATTTGGACTCGATGTCCGGCCCGTCGTACAGGGCCCGATGGCGCTCGATCAATTCTCCAAGGGTTCGGTCGTCCGTCACGTGTACACTCATGATGCGTTCTCCCGCTCCGGTTGTTTCACGATGCGCGTCCGAAGCACGCCGATGGGCTGAATTTCCAGTTCGACCACATCGCCGGGATTCAAGAAGCGATCCAGTTCCAGGCCGCAGCCGCCCCCGACCGTGCCCGATCCGAACAGGTCCCCGGGATAGACCATCTCGCCGCGCGACACATGGGCGATCATTTGCGGGAACGACCAGTGGATGGTGCCGAACCGACCTCGGGACCAGACCTCTCCGTTGACCCTTGCGATCATGATGAGCGCGTCGAGATCGGGAATTTCGTCCGGCGTCACCAGGCAGGGGCCGATGGCCGTCGCGAAGTCCTTGCCTTTCGCGGGACCCAGCCGGCAGGCCATCTCCTGGAACTGGATATCGCGGGCGCTGAAGTCGTTCATGATCGTATAGCCGGCGATATAGTCCGCCGCCTCCCGCTCGGGCACGTCCCGCCCTCGCCGGCCGATCACGCAAGCCAGTTCCAACTCGTAGTCCAACTTCGTCGTCTGAAGCGGCCACGGGAGGTCTTCGTCCGGACCGATGATCGTCCGATGGTTGCCCTTGTAGTAGACGGGGGCCTTGTACCACTCGGGCGGAATCGGCTGTCCCCGTTTCCTGGACGTGGCGGCGATGTGCTCTTCGAAGGCGATGAAATCGCGCAGCGACGGCGGATTCGGCAGAGGGGCGATGATCCGCACGTTCCCGGCGGAATAGGCGATCGTTTCTCCCTGGGGACCCAGCGCCTGATCGCCCAGCTTGCCCGCATAGTCGAGGGCCTGCCTGGCCGCGGCCATGGCCGAAGCGCCGCCTTCGAGCAACTCCAGCATGGTCGCCGGGACCACCGCGTTGGCGAGCCGATAGGGCTGCGCTTCGTTCCGATCGGCCAGCATCCGGGCGTAGGCCATGTTCAAGTCCGCCAGCTTCTGGCCGAGCAGCGCGCCGACACGGGTAAACGTGCCGACCGGCGTACGGACTTCAAAGCTGTACAACTTCATCGGCGGCTCCAGCTCAACGCATAGTCTTTGACTTCGACGGATTCCAGGGCCGGCGTCACGAGGAAGGGCCGGCGCGCTTCGATCATGATGGCCACTTCGTCCGTGTGGGTCTTGGTTGTGCTCGCCTCGACCGCCTGCGGTTGAGGTCCGTGATGGATGCCTTGGGGATGCAAGGTCAGCATACCGGGCCCGATGCCGGCTCGGCTGAAGAAGTCGCCTTGATGGTAGAACAAGACTTCATCATAGTCCATGTTCCGGTGATAAAACGGGACGCGAAGCGCCTGGGGATCGCTCTCCAGCGGGCGCGGGGCAAACGTGGAAAACAGCGTACCGCCGGCCTGAAACGTGACATGCACGCTGGGCGGCAGGTGATATCGCGCGCTCGTCACGGGACGGAAGTCCCGGACATTGAGCTTGGCGACCCAGAGGTCGCCCTTCCACCCCACCACGTCCATGGGATAGAAAGGATAGAAGACCTTCGTGTACTCCCCGTGGCGCTTGATCCGCACTTCCCACTCGCGCCGCTCTCCGCCGTCTCGGACTGAGTCCAGTTCCGGTGGGACCAGCACGCCTTTGTCGAAGAGCGCGTGCTGACCGAGCATGCCCCGGTCGGGCAGGGTGACGGGCTCCGGAGTCTCGACGATCAGAAACAAGGATGGGGTCGATTCGACGAGGGTCCGGTACGTCGTGCCTTTGGGGATGATGATGTAATCGCCGGGCTCATACGCGAGCCAGCCGTAATCGGTCTCGTAACGACCACGCCCGCTGTGCACGAAGTGGACTTCGTCGCCGTCCGAATTGCGGACGAAATAGGTCATCGGTTCGGATCGACGCGAGAGAAAGACGCTGGCATCCGGGCTGCGAAGGATCTCCAACGGGCTCGCCTTCGCCGAACGTTGGTCTGGGGTGGAAAGAGCCGCGCAGGTAAACGCGCGGGGCCGGAGCGGGCCTTCGATCCTCACCCAGCCGGTCGGCGGATGGGTCCGATAGAGATGCGAGGATGGGCCGCTGAATCCTTGGCGCCCGTGTTCCTCCTCGCACAAGCCTTCCGGAATGCCCACGTGAGCTTGATTCGGAACCTTGCCTTTCTTCACGAGATACATCGCGGCCTCCCCCTTCTCGCCGGCGCCGAGCACGCTCAGGCGGTCTTTTTGAATGAGACCGGACAGGATTCGTAGTCGATGATCGTTTGTTCGACGCCGCTGATCTGGTCGCGTTCGATATCCTTATAGAGCGCTTCGACCGTGCCCCGCACGAACGTCTTCGACTGCTCGTTCCCGTGCTGGCGTTGGGTCAGTTCGAAGAAGAGGCCGCTGCCGGGAAAGAGCGGGTACGTAAACCGCTGCTTCAGGGGGCCGAAACCGTCCCGTCCTTCCTTCAGAGGACCGCTGAACTTCACGCCATGGGCCTCCCATTCTCGGCAGACCGCCTCGATGTCGTCCACTTCCATGGCGATGTGCTGGACTCCTTGCCCGTATTTCTCGATGAACTCGTTGATCTGGGACTTGACGACCTTGTCTCGCCCCTGCATGAGCGCGATCTTGGCGTTACCGCGCTGCACGACGACGGTATCCATGCTGGATTTGTCGCTTCCGACATCCCGCGCCGACCAGATCACTTCGAACCCCAGAATCTTGGTGAACAAGTACTCTGCGGCGTCCAGGTTCTCCACGCACAGCGTGATGTGATCGATACCCATTGATCCTTTCATAACGGCGCCTCCTCCTCAACCTCGGCGGACCCGACCCACGGTCCGCCTGTCGTGGGTGATGGTCGTGGATACAGGCGGAGTATAACATAGTAACTCTATTGTGCAATAGAGAGTTTATATCAAATTGATGGAACGTTGTCGGATTACAGAGGCGGAGATTGAGATGGATGGCGCAAAAATGCAGTCCAGATAAGGATTGAACGGTCTGTTTTGCGGATTGCGCAAATAATATAAAAGGTATATTATTGGAACAGCTCGGACGCGCGAAGCGGAGAGGCGCGGTCATTCCGACGTTGTGGACCGGAGTGGGAGGTGGGTCATGACGTTCTACGAGCAGATGCGCAGCGAAGTCCTCCGTCATGGAGCGATCAATAACCCGTATCTGGATCGCTTTCGGCTCGGCGATATGACGGACGAGGAGTTTCGGGAGTTCGCGGTCGAGTTCTACAATTTCGCGAGGTTCTTTCCGAAGATCCTGGTGTCGCAACTGGTCAACACGGAAGACGAAAAGGTGGCGGATGAGCTGACGAAGGTCCTGTATTCGGAACTGGGCGACGGCCAGACGAGGAATCGGCATGAACTGCTCTATCGCGATTTTCTCCGTTCGGTCGGCATCGATGTGCATGAGGCGATGACCCGGCCGATGCTGCCCTCGACGCGCGCCTACATCGAAGGCATGGAACGGCTTTACAGCGACGGCAATCACGCCACGGCGCTCGGTGCCTCTTTCGGATTGGAGAACATGGCGATCACGATGTGGGACCATCTGATCCCGGGTCTCACCCGGCTCAAGCGGGAGCGATATCCCCGCATGGACATGACCTATTTCACGTTCCACCGCCAGCTCGAGTCCGCCCACGAAGAGGCCATGGAACACGCCGTGGCTGCGGTCGAAGGGGCGACCGGCCCGGACGGGGCCGGCATGTCCGAGAAGGAAAAGGAAGATTTCCGCAAGGGCGTGAAGGCCGTGTTGGACTACCTCGAAGGATTTTGGATGGGGTTGGAGAACAGACGCCAAGCGGGTCGTTCGCGACACACACCCACCGCGCTCGGGGCGGCATAGCCCGTCATGAGCGTCGCCGTCGTGACGAGGCGCCGGCGCCTGAGCCAGCGAGGATGCGGATGCTGCAGCCCTGGTTCCGTGAGTACGATCCGGGCGTTCCACCCTCCTGCCGGTATCCCGATTGGACGGTCGGGGACCTGCCGCGTCGATCCGCGACGCGATTTCCCGAACACCCCGCGTGGATCTTCTACGGCCGGCGTGTGTCCTTCCGCCAATTCGACGCACTGAGCACGCGGTTTGCGCTGGCGCTGATGGCTCTGGGGGTGCGGCCCGGAGATCGCGTGGCCCTCATGTTGCCGAACATCCCGCAGTCGCTCATCGCCTATTACGGGGCGCTGAAAGCCGGAACGATCGTCGTGCCGACCAATCCGCTGTATGTGTCGAGGGAAATCGAGGCTCAATTGGCCGACTCCGGCAGCGAGACCCTCGTCGTGTTGGACCAGTTCTTCCCGCGTCTCGAGGACGTCCGGCGGCATACGGGACTTCCGAAGCGCACGATTGTGACGAGCGTCCGGGACTTTCTCCCGCCGGTCCCGCGCCTGCTCTATCCCTTCAAGGCCATGCTCAATCGCCGCTGGATTCGCATCGACACACGGCCGCCGGTCTATGATTTCCGTGACCTGCTGGATCGGACGTCCGTGCCCGGTCAGGCGGCCCTGCCGAAACCGGGACCGGATGACCTCGCGCAGCTTCAATACACCGGCGGAACGACGGGCACGCCCAAAGGTGTCATGCTGACGCACCGCAATATCGTCACCAACGCGTTCCAGTGCCGGTACTGGGTGCCCGATTTTCGCGAGGGAAGCGAAGTCTTTCTCGGAGTCATTCCGTTTTTCCACGCCTATGGATTGAGCACCTGTCAGAACCTGGCCGTCATGACCGGATGTTCCATCGTCCTCCTCCCGCGCTTCCAGGTCGTCGACGTGCTCCGCGCGATCCAACGCGACCGGATCTCGGTCTTTTCCGGCATCCCCACGATGTTCTCCAAGCTCAGCGAGTTCCCGCAGGCCCGCCGATACGACTTCCGGTCCCTGCGCGTGTGCCTGAGCGGAGGGAGCGGCCTGCCCGCGGAGGTACAGGACCGGTTCGAACGGCTCACCGGCGTGAGGATTTCCGAAGGGTACGGCCTGACCGAGGCGGGGCCCGTCACGCATTGCAACCCGATCTACGGCGAACACCCGCGCGGGTCGATGGGGCTCCCGTTCCCGGACACGGACGCCAGGATCGTGGATCTGGAAACCGGCCGACGGGACGTGCCGATCGGCGACATCGGCGAATTGATGGTGCGCGGCCCGCAGGTGATGCGCGGGTACTGGAACAACGAAGCGGAAACCAAGGCCGTGCTGTGCGACGGCTGGCTCCGCACGGGCGATATCGCCAGGCGGGACGACCGGGGTTTTTTCTTTGTCGTGGATCGGAAGAAGGACCTGATCATCTCCCGCGGCGAGAACGTGTACCCGAGGGAGGTGGAAGAGGTGCTGCTGCAGCATCCGGCCGTCGGGGATGCCGTGGTCATCGGCATCCCCCACCCTCTTTATGGAGAGGCGATCAGGGCGTACGTGGTCGCCAGATCGGGACGGTCCGTGACCGAGCAGGAACTGATCGAACACTGCGGGCGGTCGTTGGCCCGGTTCAAGGTCCCGACGGCCGTCGAGTTCCGCTCCGAACTGCCCAGAACGGTGGTGGGGAAGGTCCTCCGCCGCCTGCTGCGCGACGAACACATCCGCGCGAACGACGCGGCGGCCGCTCAGCGCAAAGTCGGGTGAAGAGCCGGAACGGGGATCGTCATGAAAGAAATCGTCATTGTCACAGGAGTCCGGACGCCCATCGGGAACTTCGGCGGGGCGCTCAAGGATATCCCGGCCCACAAGCTGGGCGAACTGGTCGTGCGCGAGACCCTCGCCCGAGCCGGCCTCGATCCGGGGCTGGTCGAGGAAGTGATTGTCGGGTGCGTGGGGCAGACCAGCGACGCCTACAACGTCGCCCGGGTGATCGCGCTCATGGCCGGATTGCCGATTCGTCTCCCGGCGTATTCGGTTCAGCGCAACTGCGCCTCGGGCCTGCAACCGTTTGTGAACGCCTGCCAAAACATTCGGAGCGGCGACGCCGACGTGCAGGTGGTGGGCGGCGTGGAGAACATGAGCCGCGCGCCCTTCGTGTCGCGCGATATGCGGTGGGGGAAGCGCCTGCGGCACGCCGAGTTCATCGACAGCATCTGGGAAGGGCTGACCGACGCGTTTTGCGGCCAGCTCATGGGCCGGACCGCCGAGAATCTGGCCGAAGAGTTCGGCATCAGCCGCGAAGAGCAGGATCGGTTCGCCGTGGAAAGCCATCGTCGCGCGTTCAAGGCCGTCCGAGAGGGGAAGTTCAAGGAAGAAATCCTTCCGATCTCGATCCCGAAAACGGTCGCCGGCCGTGATGTCGCGCCGACTGTGTTCGCGCAGGACGAAGGACCGAACCCCGGATTGACCGAACAGCAGCTCGCGCTCTACCCGCCCATCTTCAAAGAGGGCGGCACGGTCACGGCGGGCAACAGTTGCCCGCTCAACGACGGGGCGGCGGCGGCGCTCGTGATGTCCGCGGACCGGGCGCGCGATCTGGGACTCCGGCCGATGGGGCGGATCCGGGGATACGCCTTCGTCGGGGTGGAGCCGACCCGGATGGGAATCGGACCGGTGGAAGCGTTGCCGTCGGCGCTCAAGCGGGCGGGCGTGAGTTTGACCGATCTGGAATTGATCGAAGTCAACGAGGCCTTTGCGGCGCAGTACCTGGCGGTCGAACGGCTGTTGGGACTGAAACGGGAGATCGTGAACGTGAACGGCGGAGCCATCGCGCTGGGTCATCCGGTCGGGATGACCGGGACGCGCCTGGTCCTCACGCTCCTCCACGAGATGCGGCGGCGCGGCGCGTCCCTCGGCGCGGTGACCATGTGCGTCGGAGGCGGGCAAGGCGCGGCGATGGTCCTTGAACGCCTCTGATGCGCGAATCGTGCGAAAGTCGGGAAACGCGAGATGCGCCAAAGCGTCGGGCTGTAAACGAAACGTTCCGTGCACGTCTCGCCGGTCGCGCGCGAGGCTAGCGAACTGAGCCATGTACATCTACACCGTCGGCGTTGTGGGAGCCGGGACGATGGGCGCGCAGATCGCGCAGGTCGTCAGCATGGCCGGCGTGCCGGTTGTGCTGGCCGACGTCAATGAGACGTTGGCGCAGCGCGGACGGGAATCCGTGCGGGCCTTGTATCAGGCCCGCGTCAACAAGGGCAAGATGACGCCCGAACAGCTCGAGGAAAAAATGCTCCTGGTCACGGCCGCGTCCGGTCTTGCCGGCCTTCACCAGGTCGATCTGGTCATCGAAGCGGTGCCGGAAGATATGAAGCTGAAGAAGCAGGTTTTCCATGAGTTGGATCAGATCTGCCCGCGCGGCGCAATCCTGGCCAGCAACACGTCGGCGCTCTCCATCTCGGCGCTGGGAGCCGCCACGAGCCGGCCAAGCAAGGTGGTGGGCTTGCACTTTTTCAACCCGGCTTATGCCATGGCTCTCGTCGAGATCATTCCCGGTCTCGCCACCGACCCTCAAACGGTGGACGACATGGTCGGCTTTGCGGAAAGCATCCGGAAGACGCCGGTCGTGGTGAAGGAATGCGCCGGCTTTCTCGTCAATCGTCTGCTGATGCCCTATCTGAACGAAGCGATTCTCTGCCTGCAGGAAGGCGCGGCGCCGGTCAAAGACATCGATCAAGAAATGGTCGCCTTCGGGATGCCGGTCGGGCCGTTCACCCTGCTGGATACCGTCGGGCTGGATATCTCCCTGGAAGTCGCACGGATCCTCCATCGCCATTATGGGCCTCGCATGACCCCGGCTCCGTTGCTGGAAGCGCTGGTCAAGGCGGGGCGATCGGGCGTCAAAGCCGGTCACGGCTTCTACGACTATGTCAGCGAGGAAGAAGGGGGCCGTGAGCAGGGTCTCGACACTGTGATCCGGCGGGTGCGGGAGGAAACGGGCGCGCCCGGCACGCGATGGACGCGATCACGGCTTCTGTTGGCGATGGTGAACGAGGCCGTGACAGCCTTGCAAGAAGGGATCGCCTCCGCGCGCGACATCGATTTCGCGATGGTCGCCGGAATCGGGTTCCCGGTCGACAAGGAAGGGCCGTTGCATTTCGCCGACCGGCTCGGCATGGACCAGGTGCTCCACGAATTGGAGGACTTCGCGCACAGCCTCGGTCCGCGGTTCTGGCCGGCGCCCATGCTGCGCCGCATGGTGGACGCCGGATTCACCGGCCAGATCGCGGGGCGAGGATTCTTTGTGTATTGAGGTGAGGTCATGACGGCGATGGCCAACGGCATGCTCTCCTGCTCGGTGGAAGAGTTCGTCGCGACGCTGACCATCAACTATCCTCCGGCGAACACGCTGACGGTCCAAGTGCTGGACGAGCTGGAAGCCGCGTTCGACGGCCTGGCCAAGGACGACGCGGTCAAGGCCGTGATCCTGACCGGAGCCGGTCGATTCTTCATCGCCGGGGCCGACATCCGTGCACTGGCTGCGATCGCATCGGCGCAGGAGGGTGAACGGATGGCGCTCCGCGGGCAGGCGATAGTGGACAAGATCGAAGCCTTCGAAAAACCGGTCATCGCCGCCATCAACGGAGCCTGTCTCGGCGGGGGCCTGGAGCTGGCGATGTGCTGTCATATCAGGCTGGCGGCGGAGGGCTCGAGACTGGGCCAACCGGAAATCAATCTGGGGATGATGCCGGGCATGGGCGGCACCCAGCGCCTGCCTCGGCTCATCGGTCGATCCAGAGCGACGGAGCTGATTCTCACCGGAGACATCATCTCCGCGCAGGAGGCGAAGGTCTTGGGATTGGTGTCCCAGGTGATTCCGTCGGACGATCTGCTCCGTCAGGCGCGGGGGTTGGCGCGCAAGATCGCCTCAAAAGGCCGGGCGGCCGTCAGGGCGGCGCTCCGAGCGGTCCGGGAAGGGGCCGAGCTGAATGTGCGCCAGGCCTTGGCCTTGGAGGCGCGTCTGTTCGGCACGCTCTGCGAGACGGAGGACAGGAAGGAGGGGCTCGCCGCTTTTCTGGAAAAGCGGCAGCCTCGTTTTACGGATCGGTGAGAGAGCACGCGGCTCACGGTCGGGGGGACGGAGGATCGGCAAGGGTACGGGCGATTTGGGACGGAAAGCGATCATGGGACCGGAGGGGACGACGAAACGAGCGCTGGCGTTGGCGGGGGGCGGGTTCACCGGCTACCTCTTCGAGATCGGCGCCTTGACGGCGTTGGACGACCTCTTCGACGGGGGCTTCACGGTCAACGACTTCGATCTGTACGTCGGCGTCAGCGCCGGCTCGGCGGCGGCCTCGCTCATCGCGAACGGCGTCAAGCCGCAAGAGATCCTGGAGACGAACTTGTCGAGCACGCGGCCGTATTATTTCGACCACCGGGATATCTTCGCGCCCGCCTTCGGCGAAGGACTCAAGACCTTCCCCCGGGCGATCCGGCAACTGATTCCCTTGCTCAAAATGTATGTCCGTCACTACCCGGAGATGACCCTGATCGATCTCATGGACAAAGCCCAGGAGGCGCTTCCGAGCGGCATCTATACCTTGAAGCCGTTCGCCCGGTACTTGGAACGAACGTTTCGCGCCAAGGGCCTCTCCGATACGTTCGCGGAATTGCGCCGCGAACTGTACATTCCCGCGATCGATCTCGAAACGGGGGACTGCGTGATCTTCGGCGACGAGGGTTGGCGGGAAGTCTCGATCTCCAGAGCCGTCACCGCCTCCTCGGCCGTGCCGATCTATTTTTGTCCCGTTCGAATCGATGGACGCGATTATATCGATGCCGGAATCGGACGTCTGGCCTTCTTCGACCTGGCGGTCGCCAAACACATCGGTTTCATGGTCGTGATCAATCCGATGGTCAGAGTTCAGCTCCCGCGATCGACGCGTGGCGCTTCGGCGCATCCGTCGCACCAGGCCTGTCTGCGGGACAGGGGATTTTTGGCCATCGGCGAGCAGGCTTCTCGCATCAACTTCGACGTGCGGTTTTCCCAAGCCCAGGAATTGTTCGAGCGCAGCCATCCCGATAAAGATCTGTTGGTGATGACCCCGACCTCTCACGACGCGCTCTTGTTTGAACGAAGCTTTTTGACCTACCAGGACCGGGTGCTGCTGCTCTGCGCCGGGTATAGGTCGGTCGTGACGTTGGTGAGAGAGCGGGGCAACGAGCTGGTGGCGCAATTCGCTCGTCATGGTATTGCCTTGTCCCTCGCTCGATTCGATGACCTGGCGAAGCAACGCATGGCGCGGCTCGATCGGGGCGAGGCCGCCTCCGGCCTGCCGCAGCATCCGGTCAGAGTCGTCCCCGTCGGTGTCGAGCCTGCCGAGGCCGCCTTGTGCAAGGCCGATCAGCGACCCGGGAAGGGATGAGCGCGGCGCACAGGACCGGCCGGTTGGAGAGGGCATCATCCCGTTTAGTTCCGTCGTCGGCGGAGGACGAGGCATTTGATTCTTCGTGTTATGATCGGCCTTTGGTGAGGCAGGCGTGACGGAGATCGCCAGTTATCTCGAAGCGGTCAAAGAACGGTATGGATTGAGCAGCGATTACGCGCTCGCCGAAAAGCTCGGGATCGCGCAGCCCGAGGCGAATCTCATGCGCCGGGGGCTCAAAGTCCCGAAGCCCGAGGTCTGCATCACGATCGCCAAGCTGTTGGACAAGAATCCGGTGGAGTTGCTGCTGGTGGCCCAGAAGGACAAAGCGCCGGCGGCGGCCAAGGAATATTGGAACCTGGCCCTGACCGCCGTGGACGTGATGCTGCATGTCCCGAAAAATCCCCGCTACATTCCGAAGAAGGTCGAAGCCATCGGTCGCGAGCTGCGTCAGCTCGAATCCCAGACCCTGGTCTATGAAGGGGCGGCCGCCAACGCCGAAGCCGTTCGGCTCATGGAAACGGCCGAGCGGTCGGTGGACGCCATCATGGAGCGGTGGAACATTTGGAAGAAGGGCGAGGCGCTCTATCCCAACTATCTGTTGGCGAACCAAGCCGCGGTGCGTCGCAATGTGACGATTCGGCGGCTGTTGATTCTGACGAAGGACCAGATGCACCGGGCTTCCCTGGTGGCGGACGCGATCCAGGTCATGGACGACCAGCACCGGGCCGGCATCAAGATTTATTACGCCTTTCGCGAGGATCTCGATCGCTCGCCGATGTTCCAGCGGCTGGAAGAGGATTACCGGAAGCAGGGCGCTGCGCAGGATATCAACGCGGCCATGTTCGACGGCGAAATCCTGATCTTCTCGCAGACCTACGGGCAGGTCCCGTTAGGGATGGTCGGCAAACCGACGCCGATCACCATGATCAACAAGCTTCAGATCACCTGGAAGCCGGACCTCATCCGGGACCTCGATCCCGCGCCGCTGTTCGACATGACGCGCTACGTGTTCGAGTACGAAGGGGCGAAGGCGTTCAAGGCGCAGTTGGCGCGACTCAGGAAAGACGCCTCATGAAGTTCCCGTCCGAGCCGTTCAAGATCAAAGTCGTCGAGCCGATCCGCCGAACCACGCGCGAAGAGCGGGACCGCCTGTTGCGCGAGGCCGGCTACAACCTGTTCAAAGTGCCCGCCGAGAGCGTCTATGTGGACCTGCTCACCGACAGCGGCACCTCGGCCATGAGCGACAACCAATGGGCCGGCCTGATGCTGGGCGACGAATCCTACGCCGGCAGCAGGAATTTCTACCATTTTGAAGAGACAGTGAGGTCCATCTTCGGCTACCGCCATGTGATTCCCACTCACCAAGGCCGCATGGCCGAAAACCTGTTGTTCTCGACCGTGGTTAAGCCCGGCATGTGCGTGCCCAACAACATCCATTTCGACACCACCCGCGCGAATGTCGAGCACCAGGGAGCCGAAGCGCTCGACGTAGTCGTCAAGGAAGCCTACGATCCGCATTGCGACATCCCCTTCAAGGGGAATATGGACCTCGTGCGGCTGGAGGAAGTGATCAATCAAGTGGGGCGCGACCGCATCCCGCTCGTCATGATCACGATCACCAATAACAGTGGCGGTGGCCAGCCGGTGTCGATGGCCAACATCCGCGCGACAAGCGAGCTGTGTCGGCGCTATGGCATCCCGCTGTTCTTCGACGCCTGCCGCTTCGCGGAAAACTGCTTTTTCATTAAGGAGCGAGAGCCGGGGTATCAGGGGAAATCGATTCAGGATATCGCACGCGAGCTCTTCAGCTACGGCGACGGGTGCACGATGTCCGCCAAGAAGGATGGGTTGGTGAATATCGGTGGATTCCTCAGCCTGAACAATGCCGACTGGGTCCAGGACATTACGAACATGTTGATCCTCGTCGAGGGGTTCCCGACCTACGGCGGATTGGCCGGCCGCGATCTGGAGGCGATGGCCAGAGGCTTGAAGGAAGTGCTGGACGAGGAGTATCTGGGATTCCGGATCGGCCAGGTGCGCTATCTGGGCGAGCTGCTCGACCAGGCCGGCGTGCCGATCTTGAAGCCGGTCGGCGGGCATGCGGTCTATCTAAACGCCAAGGAGTTCCTGCCGCACATCCCGCAGTCGGCATTTCCTGCTCAGGCCCTCTGTGTGGCCCTGTACCGGGAATTCGGCATCCGCGGCGTGGAGATCGGCACCGTGATGTTCGGTAAGAAGGACCCGGCAACCGGCCGAACGATCCATCCGGAATTGGAAATGGTCCGCCTTGCCATCCCACGGCGTGTCTATACGAATATGCAGATCACCTATGTCGCCGAGTCCATCATCGAGCTCTTCCGCAACCGTGAGACTATCCGCGGCCTCACCATGACCTACGAAGCCCCTGTCCTGCGCCACTTCACCGCACGGTTCGAAGAAATGCCGGCCTGATCGCCACAAGGGTTTCCCGTAGCCGGTGCATGCCGGCTACACCGGCTTGCTTCTACAGGCTTCGATGGAAGGCGCCGACAGGCCGGTCGGCACATTGAACTCGCCCACAGCCACGCGGCTTCTCGGATCAAGGTAGGAGGGGACGCACTGCCCTCTCCTGCTCGACTCTCGTATGTCCCCGAGGGCCGTTGTCTCAGGCGCTGAGTAATCCGTTGAGCGACCAGTCTCTGGCCCATCATGTCCGAGGTCGACAAGTACGGCGCACGGCATCATCTGCATCCTGATCACCGGTCGAATAAGAAGAGCGCCACCGGCGGCGGTGGCGCCCGGGTTCAGATGGACACCCGCATCAGTTGCACTCTTCGATGAGGATCCGACGCGGTTTGGCCTCCTCCTTCTTAGGGAAGGCGACGGTGAGAATCCCGTCTTTGTAAGAGGCCGTAGCCTGCGCATGGTCCACGTGGGACGGAATCGCAAAGGCTCGAGAGAAGGAACTCTCCTCGATTTCATGAACGAGCCATGGAGCTTGACCCGTTTCCAAGGAGGGGCCTTTCCGCTCGCCTTTGATAGTGAGCATTCCGTCCTGAACGCGGAGGTCAACGTCCTTGACGTCCAAGCCGGGGATGACGGCCTGGACATAGAAGCTGTTGTCATCCTCGTAGACGTTGCAGGGCGGAATCCAGACGCTCACCCGAGAGGTCACCGCGCGGACCGCCTCTTCGAAGAGCCGATCGATCTCGCTTTCGAATGGGAGTCGCATCAAGTTCGGCACATACGGGACCAACGTCATAGCGGCATCCCTCCTTTCTCATGAAGATCGGAAATCGGCAAGGAGGATCGAAACGAAAGGACTCCAGCGAAAAGGGGAACGGTGGAGACCGGACGTCGCCGGTAATTGCCGGAACGACGCTCACCGTCCCGATCCAGCTCGCCAAGTTCCGCTTCTGAACATAATCATGCCCTGTGACCGGTCAAGAGCGCGCGGCGCGAGCGCGAACCGGGCAGGACGGAGGCGGGAGCGGCCTGGGATTCTTGACCGTTCGCGGGGCCTGCTTACTTAAAAAATATATAAGGACAATCGCACAACCGGCCGCCCACAGCCGGTGTATGCCGGCGCGTTTCCGCAGGGATGACGATGGGCGGACGCGGAATGGTGAGGGCAGGTATGCGGGCGCGACTGGTGAATGGGCTGCGCCGGATCGTCGTCTTTCTATGCATCGGGCTGGCGGCCCAAACGTGTGTGTTGCTGCCCGAGCAGGCCGGAGGCGCAGCGCCGGCCGGCGCTGTCACGACGCCGACGGGTTTAGCCATCAACGAAGCGTTCATCGACGCACCCGCCCGGGCCAAAACGGCGGTGGTCAATATCTCTTCGACCTTCAGGCCGGAGGCTCGCGGCGGGCCGTTCGGAGATCCCTACTCGCGGCGGTTTTTCGGCGAGGAGTTCGAGCGGGGTTTTCCGCCGCCCGAACAAGGGCAGGGCTCGGGCGTGATCGTCAGCCCGGACGGCTACATTGTGACCGATAATCACGTGGTGCAGGACGCCACGGAAGTGCAGGTCCTGTTGGCCGACAAGCGCACATTCAGAGCGAAAGTCGTCGGCACCGACGCCCGCACGGACATCGCCGTCATCAAAATCGACGCGACGAATCTGCCGACGTTGCCGTGGGGGGACTCCAGCCGCCTGCGCGTCGGGGAAGTCGTGCTGGCCGTGGGCAATCCGTTCGGGCTGAACGAGACCGTCACCATGGGCATCATCAGCGCGGTGGGGCGGGCGAACGTCGGCATCGTCGATTACGAGGATTTCATTCAAATCGACGCCGCGATCAACCCGGGCAATTCCGGCGGGGCGCTGGTCAACCTCAAGGGGGAGCTGATCGGGATCAACACCGCGATCTTTTCCCCGACCGGCGGATTCATGGGCATTGGGTTCGCGATCCCCCGCAACATGGCCAAGAGCGTCATGACCAGCTTGCTTGAGCACGGCCGGGTGATCCGCGGGTGGATGGGACTCGGGGTCCAGGAGTTGACGCCGGATCTGGCCCGTGCGTTCGGTCTGTCGGAGACGGCGAAAGGCGCGCTGGTGTCGGATGTCCTGGAAGACGGTCCGGCCGGCAAGGCGAAGCTTCGACGCGGCGACGTGATTGCCGCCTATAACGGAACGCCGGTCAAAGACGCCGCGCATCTGCGCATGCTGGTCGCCGAGACCAAGCTGGGCACGACGGTCGCGCTTTCCGTTCTGCGCGGAAACCGGACGCAGGAGGTGGCTGTCACCGTCACCGAAATGCCCGCCGAGCCGGTCGCCCGCGCGGGTCCTGAAGGAGAGCACATGGAACACCCGCTGGAAGGAGTCGCGGTGGACGAAGTGCCGCCGACCATGCGCGGGCGGTCGGGACGGAAAGAAGCAGGGGTGCTGGTTGTGGACGTGGAACCGGGAAGCCCGGCGGATCGTGCCGGCTTGCGCCCGGGCGACATCATCCGGGAAATCGATCGGAAGCCGATCAAGACCCTTCGGGACTTCGAGCGAGCGAGCAATGAGCTCGCTCCGGGCAAGCGCATCCTGCTGCTGGTAAAACGCGACGGGGCCACGGTCTTCCTGTCGGTTGGGTCGTGATCCGGCCATCGGGGAGAGAAGACGTCGCCCCTCCCTTCCCTCGTTTCAGAGCGTACAAATACGTAGGTTTGTCAAGGGCTCGCTGTTGCAACGGCTTCCCCATATTTCTCTACTGAAGGGTCGGCCTGTTGATTGTTCCGGGATCGGGCCGTCAGAGGCCCGCTGAGCAAAACTCAGCGGGCTTCTTGCGCGTATGCCACTTTTGGCATAGCATGGGGGTGGATGAGGCCGGTTCATTTCGTCGGGACATGACGGGAAGATCTGCGACGGCTTCCGGACAGTGTGCGGGAAGCGGCCGGATTTCAGTTATTCAAGGTCCAACAGGGGAAAGAGCCGGATGACTGGAAGCCGATGCCGACGATCGGACCCGGGGTGCAAGAAATTCGAGTTCGGGACGACAGCGGCGCGTATCGAGTGTTCTATGTGGCCAAGTTCGAAGAAGCGGTGTACGTCCTCCATGTCTTTCAGAAGCGATCGCAGAAAACGGCGAGAGCCGATGTAGAACTCGGCAAGAGCCGATATGCGGATCTGCTGAAGTGGAGAAGGGAGGAAGGTCTATGAAACGCGCGCGTGTGACGAAGGGCACGGGGAACATCTTTCGGGACGTCGGGTTTTCCGGACAACGGTCCGCTGAGCTGATTCTGAAAAGCAGTTTACTGCAGGCGCTTCAGGAAACGATCAGAGGCCGAGGATGGAAGCAGGTGGAGGCAGCCGCTCGCCTCGGAATCGATCAAGCCAAGGTGTCCAAGTTATTGGCCGGACAGATGGCCGGATTCTCGGTCGAACGCCTGGTTCATTTTCTCTCTTTACTGGGACAAGATGTAGAAGTCAGGGTGCGCCAAGCTCCTCGCGGCCGGCGATACGGCACGGTCCGCGCAAAGGTGGCGAGTCGATCGCTTTCGGTTGCGGGACCTCGGTCCGGGAGACCGCTATGATCAAGAAAGGAATGCGACTGGTCCATGATTCCTGATAACCGGGGTATATCACGATGAAATTTGAGCTGTACACGGATGTGGCGTTGACGCGCGATCTGCTGGAGCACCGGCTCCGACGGGGCGACATCCT
The DNA here is from genome assembly GCA_040755395.1 of Nitrospirota bacterium. NCBI lineage: Bacteria > Pseudomonadati > Nitrospirota > Nitrospirota bacterium. The sequence goes on along the minus strand of JBFMAX010000018.1, from coordinate 737 downwards.
GAAACTGGTAGACCATCATATTGCGCCCGACGGCACAGAAGGGGACTCGATTGAGGTCTTTAATGCCGTCAGCGACACCATCGCCGTTACCGCCGTGCCTGCAACTGCCCTAGAAGCCCTCCGCAACGACGAAGTGCTGTGCGCTCGCCCGCTGAATGTCGCCTAGGCATCTCGCGCAACCAATTTTCAAACGCCACGGCAAAGTTTAATCGATGGAGAAGGGAAGCCCCCAGGGACCGGAGGCTTCACATGAAGGCCCTCAGCGTGTGAGGGCGTGCGCGGCGATCCACTCCTTGGCCTTGAGGGCCTCAAGATCGTTGAGGCCCTCCTCTTTCCTCCTTTGTGGAAATGAAGTTGGCTCTCTCACCGGTAGAGGAGAGCCAACGCACATTTCCGGGAGGAAACACGAGGCAGCGGCCGCCGCCGGCGTGCCGGAGAGGGACAAGCAACGGGAGTGACAGTGCCCTAGCGCGAGCGGTGCGCCTCGGAGTGTACCTCTTCAGGACTCCACGGTTAGGATTCTCTTTTCTTCAAGCCATCGAGAGAATTTCTCACAGAAAACGTCAAGCACCGTATCCTCCAGCAGTCCGCGTTTGTTCTTTTCAACCAAAGTAGAACCTATCTCAAAATTGCTTGAGTAGCATGGCGATGCAAGCGAGTTGCACAAAACCCAGGAAGTTGGTGGCGTAGTATTCCCAGCGAATCAGTAAGCGCCGCTTCCATTGCAACCATGCAAA